>JADEXW010000011.1 GCA_015206935.1 Pseudanabaenaceae cyanobacterium LEGE 13415
GTTCCTCTCCAATATAACGGGTCAAACCGAATTGGCTAGAAGTTTCTATTCAATCTTTTTAGGAACGTTGAATCTTATCTTTTTGGCTGACAAAAATGAGAAATGCAGTCGCGGGAATCACAACGATTACAACGCCCGCAAGCAAGCTCAGTAAGAAATTCATCAAAGAAGGGGTCATATTGCTCCGTCCTTATCAACAACACGCAAGTCTTCATAATTTTAATGGTTCGTCATCTTTTTGTATAGCGGAGAGATCGCGATAAGAGAGGACACTCGCTCGTGTGCGCTTCTCGATAAAATGAATCTAGAGTTACAAAGCTTAAGAATTATGGATGTGACCTCGATCGCGCTTCTTTCTCTCAGCATTCTTCTGGGTGCGATGATGTTCTTGTTTATTTTCCGCATCGTGCTGACTTGGTATCCGCAAGTCGATTTGGATAAGTTTCCGTTTAATTTGATCAAAATTCCGACCGAGCCGTTTTTAGCGCCGACTCGGAAGATTATTCAACCTTTGGGCGGTGTCGATATTACGCCGATTTTGTGGGTGGGAATTTTTAGCTTGCTGCGTGAATTGTTGTTAGGTCAGCAAGGTATTTTTACGATGATGTTCTAAGCGGGGGGAAACCTCTCGCTCTTAGCTGCAATGACACAGGCGAAACTTCGGTTCAACACGAGCGAGGAGTATTTAGCATATGACGATGGAACCGACATCCCATATGAGTTGGTGAATGGGGTGTTGGTAAGAATGGGCGCGGAAAATCCACGTAATGTAGCGATCGCAATCTTTTTGATTTCAGTTTTCTTACGGCTACCAATTCCCCATTATTTGATCCATCGAGGAACTGAAATTGCAGTCTCTAGCAGCAAGATTACCAGTCGAATTCCTGACTTGATGATTTTGACTGAAGCAGGATGGGCAGCACTGATGGGGACTTCTCGCGCGATCGTGACAAGCACAATGCCTGCTCCCGCACTCGTGGTTGAAGTCGTATCTCCAAGAGAACCTGGAAGCAATAATTACGATTGTGATTACATACAAAAGCGCTGTGAGTATGCAGAGCGAGGAATCCTAGAATATTGGCTGATTGATCCAGGTCGCAACAGTGTGATCGTATTGCAGCTTGACGGAACCGAATATCGAGAAAGTGGGCGATTTCAGAATGATCAATCGATCGTGTCACCCACTTTCCCAACACTCGAACTCACTGCAAATCAAATCTTGCAAGCAGGTCAGTAATTTAAACGATCGCCGCAGACTTCATTGGGCGTACTCCTGCACTGCGATCGAGGTCTTGTACCATCGATTCCATTGCAGCATCTACCTCAGCCCCAATCGTGGCTCCAATCCAAGAGCCGATCATTGAGCCACCCAATGAGCAAGCCAAAGAACTCACCATTGCTGTAATTGCCGAACCGCTCATTGCACCAATCACTGAACCCGCGATCGCACCGACAATCGAACCCCCGATCGAACCTACAACCGATCCAAAGATGGAGCCAAATTGAAACATGGGAGTGCCTCGTTTAAGCATTGATCTCTTAACAATACAAGGAATGCTTAAACGAGGTGAAATTTGCACACATATCGTTAATTTTACAGCAGTCCCTACTCCCGTTAGGACACTTCTCGGAAGCCCCCCAGCCCCCAAATTTGGGGGAGCAAGAGTCTTGAGCAAGCAGAATTGGGGTTTTGGGGACAATTTCCGAATAAGCTGTCACACAAGCCATTCATCGAACTTACATCAATCTTTGCTGGGCATCATCACTTTATCGACAAAATTCGTATAGATATCGCCTTTCTGGAATTCTGGAGTCTCTAAAATGCGTTGATGGAAGTTAATCGTTGTGGGTAGTCCAGTAACGGCACATTCTCTAAGAGCGCGTTTCATTCGCAGAATTGCAGACGGTCGATCGCTTCCCCAAACAATCAATTTTCCAATCAGCGAATCGTAGTACGGCGGAATTTCGTAATCGGTGTAAACGTGGGAATCCATTCGGACACCAGGACCACTCGGAGGCAGATAACCGCTAATGCGTCCGGGACTGGGGCGGAAATTATGATCGGGATCTTCAGCATTGATTCGACACTCGATCGCATGTCCCCGCAGTTCGATTTCTTCTTGAGTAAACCGTAGCGGCTCTCCTTGTGCAACTCGGATTTGCTCTGCAATTAAATCGATTCCGGTGATCATTTCTGTAACTGGATGTTCGACTTGAATCCGGGTGTTCATCTCCATGAAATAGAATTCACCCGATCGATCAAGTAAAAATTCCACGGTTCCCGCACCGACATAGTTAATCGATTTAGCGGCAGCAACCGCAGCGGCTCCCATGCGCGATCGTAATTCTGGAGTGATTGCTGAACTCGGAGCTTCTTCGAGTAACTTCTGGTGTCGTCGCTGAATCGAACATTCCCGTTCCCCTAAATGCACGACGTTACCGTAACTATCAGCAAGGATCTGAAACTCAATGTGTCGTGGGTTTTGAACAAATTTTTCAACGTAAACTCCCGGATTCCCAAAAGCCGCTTCCGCTTCTCCTTGGGCGGCATGGAATAGCTTACTCAATTCATCATCAGATGGAACGAATCGCATCCCTCGACCGCCGCCACCCGCCGTTGCTTTGATGATCACTGGATAACCGATCTCTCTTGCAATTTCTCGCGCTTCGTCTTCACCGTGAACCAGTCCTTTACTGCCTGGAACCGTTGGCACTCCGACTTGCTGCATGGTTTTTTTCGCAGTCGATTTGTCTCCCATCGCTCGAATCGCATCCGGGGAAGGTCCAATAAATGCAATTTGGTGATCCGCACAAATCTCTGCAAATCGGGCATTTTCAGCAAGAAAACCATAGCCTGGATGAATTGCTGTTGCATTTCGAGTCAAAGCAGCAGCAATGATATTCGGAATGTTGAGATAACTTTTGCCGCTGGGAGGTTCACCAATACAAACCGCTTCATCGG
This sequence comes from Pseudanabaenaceae cyanobacterium LEGE 13415, assembly GCA_015206935.1. GTDB lineage: Bacteria > Cyanobacteriota > Cyanobacteriia > Leptolyngbyales > Leptolyngbyaceae > Leptolyngbya. The sequence goes on from JADEXW010000011.1 coordinate 2,963, forward strand.
CTAGCTGAACGTGAAGGGAATTTCGATCGATAGTAGAATGCACTGCAACGGTCGCAATTCCGAGTTCTTCACAGGTGCGAATGATTCTTAGGGCAATTTCCCCCCGGTTTGCAATGAGAATTTTTGAAAAACGCATGTTCAGTAGCCTAGATCCGTAAATGTTAGGATAAAGCTAAATTGGGGCACAGTGCGTAGATTTTTGCTTCAGGGGCAATTACAAGCCGGAAGATGACGCATCACCGCAGGCGCGATCGCACTCCACACGGGCGTATTGATTCCCGCTGCATCAAGCGCTTCGGCTGACCAAGTGTTACAAGTTCGCAACGCAGAGTAATATCCAGTTGCAGCAAAAAATCCGTCTGTTGTAGCGGCTCCAGGTTTTACATAAATTAATTTGCCTTGAGCATCCCGCGCAAAGGAGTTCTGAAGAAATCGAACAAAATTCAAATATTGTTCTCGATCGACTCCCACGCATCTGAGATTGTCCGGTCGATTCGCATAGCCCTGAACATACATCACAGAAGTATTTCCAGGTCGAAACAAGACTCTACCCACATCCAAAACATTCAACTGTGACCAGTCCGCAACCTCGGTATACCAAATCCGATCGCCCCATCCCATCTTGAGATATTGATAGTTCTCATTCGTATCACTACCAATTTGTTGAAGATTCAAGAATTTTCGCCAATCGTAAACGTTGTTATCGACAGGGATGACTAAGTTCACGTGCATCGCATCGCCTTGAACATAGATGCGATAAGGCTGATTCTCACAAGATGCAGTTTGATTCCAGCGACGTGGGGTGAAAAAGCCGATCGTTAAACCGCCAGTAAGTAACAAAACTCCACATAAGACACCCTTACTGAGACGAACAAACGCAGTACGATACTTCATAGACTTTCAAGGATGAACATCATGGGCAGAAAACCAACTCCCACTGAAAAAAGAGTGACGCTATCGGGGGTGAGTTGGCAATCGTTTGAGGAATTGCTAAACGAACTAGGGCAGACTCGAACCGCGCGTTTAACTTACGATCGTGGCAAGTTGGAAATGATGACACCGCTCGAAGAACACGATCGCTGTTTGCGATTGATCGAGTCTTTGATTTTGGTGCTAGCAGATGAACTATATCTAAAAATTTATTCACTTGGGTCGGTTCTGTTGACACTTCCAAATCTGGGTCGTGCGATTCAACCCGATGCGATGTACTCGCTGGAAGAGGTCAAGCTTCAGAAACGGGCAGAACTCGATATGAATCGAGCTAAAGCGCCGGAATTAGCGATCGAAGTTGCGATCGGGAGCGGATCACTCGATCGAGAATCGCTTTATGTGTCGATGGGCGTTCCTGAAATCTGGCAGTATACGACGACTGTGGGTGATGATGTGCTGAAAGGCAGCTTGCAGATTTATCAACTTGAAGGCGATCAATATATTGCAACTGCGAATAGTAAGTTATTTCCTGTTTTGCCGGGAACGCGAGTCCAAGAATTTATAGAACAGAGTGATACGATCGGGCTTGCTCAAGCATTGATCGTGTTGCGGGAATGGAGCAAAGAGCAGCTTTGAGAATCTATCGATTGTTCCACTCCGCATCATCAACGAGAACAATCAGTCGTGAGTCGCAAGATTGGTCGTGCCCCCTAACCCCCAAGTTTGGGGGGACAAGACTCTTAGCCCCCAGAATTGGGGGTTTGGGGGCGTTCCCGAATTTCACAACTCAAACCGGAGAGCTATAGATATTTTGTCTTCTAGTTTGGCAGAATCATTGCTGCGATCGCTTCTAAGTAAACTCGGCTAAATCCTTCCGCTTCACTTAGCGAAAACTGTTCGATCAATCCTTGATGCTGAGTTGAAACCGTACTTCCGTATTTGACGATCACTTTGGTATCTTCAAACACATCGCGCGTTAAGGTCATCTCAGTTTCGGTTGGATCATTCAGAATGACTAGATTGCCTCCGGTGTAGAACATTCCAGACCGCTCCAGCACCGATTCAGGATATTCAGCGATCAATAAATCAAGCTTCGGATGTCGCAATAGATTCTGTACATTCGTGTTGTAGTCCAAATGCAACGGTTTTTCAGAGTGATTGATCAGAACACCATCTTGGCAAACCGCCCCGATCGTCCAATGCGGATGATGCCGAAGAATATATGCGATCGCTTCTTGCAGTTCTAGAATGGTGACTCGATTGAACGTAATGATCGGAATTCGACCATCATCGCCAGAGTGAAAGAACGTTTTTAGAATGTGAGAGGTAACATCCACACTCTGACCCACTGCGGGTTTCATGTGCATGAACACACCCGGAGCCGCATTGATTTCAATGATTGCAAAGTTGCCTTCTTTCCAAGAGCAACTCAGATCGCGAGTGATAATATCAATCCCTAAACAAGTGAGCCGAAAATGTTGAGCGACATCCTGAGCTAACACCACATTGTCAGGGTGAATAATTGAAGTTGCATCAATGCTAAGACCCCCAGAAGAGAGATTTGCAACTTTGCGAAGAAAGACTTCTCGATCGCGTTCTAAGACACTTTCCATCGATAGTTCTTGCTCTGCTAGATAGCGCTCCATTGCATCATCGATTTTGATTTTCCCCATCGGTGAAGTAGGAGTATCACTACGCTCACTCGATCGATTCGCTCGATCGATTAATTCTGCAATCGTTGAAGTTCCATCACCGATGACTGAGGCAGGTCGGCGTTCCGTTGCAGCCACAAATCTACCATTGACACAGAGCAAGCGAAAATCACCGCCTTCGATGCTTTGTTCGATGATGATATCGATCGCATGATCCGGTTCTACAGCTTCGACAGCGCGATTAAAGGCAGCTTCTAAATCATCGTCGCTGCGAACATTTGCTGTGACACCGATTCCTTTATGTCCAACAACGGGCTTTACTGCAACTGGGTAGTGAATACGATCGACAGCATTAAACGCTTCTTTCAAGGTACTAACAATCCTACCTTTCGGAACCGGAAAGCCTAATGTGCTGAGAAAGGCTTTACAGTCATCTTTGCGCGTAGTGAAGTCTGAATCGAGATGACTATCTCCATCAAAGGTCGTTGCAATGCCGCGAACTTGCTTACGACCGTAACCATACTGCATCAAGCCTTCATCCCACAGATAAAAGGTCGGAATTCCTTGTAATTGAGCCGATTTTAACAATGCGTAAACCGTTGGACCTCCGTAAACCGATCGACGAAATTGCGCTTGTAGAACTTCAATATGATCCCCGATCGCAAAGTTGCGCCCTTGAGTAATTGCCTCAAACCAGTCCCATACAGCAAAAATAATCTCACGAGTAGTCCGAGCATGTAAGGTTTCGATCGCAATTCGATCGAACTTCGCATAAGTCTTCAAGTTCCAATGTTGTAAATGCAGATCCATATCAAGTGGACTGACTTGCGCCACGGTTTGAGCAAAGAGATCTGCATGAGAGTGGAAGTCAATTTCTCGAAAATGCGGATAGCGATCGCTAATTACATCAACATATTTTTCTAATGGCAATGGGTCTTGATTTCCAGTCTGCGTTAAATCGAAAACGGTTGCTGCTGTGGATAGATATGGATTTGCGCCGATGTAGTAACGAATGTTGAAAATATCAAACGCATCCGTCTTTCTAGCATTCACGCGGCTCGCTTCAGGAAATTGCTCAACCACCATAAGACTTGTGCCCCTTTCTACGTTGCGACTGTACAGAACCAAGAAGGTCGATCGCGTCTATCTCTAGATGTTTTTTCGCATTCCAAAGACGTAGAACTCTAGCAAGGTGACAGAAGTAGCTAAAACACAGTAAAACCAAGCTAAATTAAGCAAATATAACCCTATGAATACCTCTACAGAAGACCAACTGCGTGAAGAAGTTCACACCTTAGCTGAAGAAGCATTTCACCTGCATCTCATCTCTGGATACGGCGATGGTGAATATGAAGGCGAATATCAAATCGTTTACAAAGGTAAACCGAGACATTTACCCTTAGAACGCGCTAAAGCTTTCTTGATCGGTCTATTACAGCCTGAAATGAAGAGTTTTAATCAGTTTCGACTGGGATGGATGTTACTACTAGAAAGCTATCGTCGTCGATCGAACAATCCGCAATAGCGTGTTGCATTTCTTGATTCAAATTGTATTGAGATCTACCGTTTGATTGTGATGCTCGATCGAGCAAATGTGATTCAGTAGATTTGAATGAATATTGCGACTGGAGCAACGTTATGGTGAGTCAGATTGATGCTCAAACTCAGGATAGTGTAGCCCTACCAGAAACACATGGAGAGCTAATTATTATTGGTGGGGCTGAAGATAAAGAAGGTGAGTGTCGGATTCTGCGGGAGTTTATTCGACGGGCAGGCGGTTTGCAATCTCGGATTGTGGTAATGACGGTGGCAACAGGATTGCCGGGTGAAGTAGGCGACCACTATACACAGGTTTTTCAGCGATTAGGTGCGGAAGATATTCGCGTCGTCGATACAGCCGATCGCGATGATGCAAGTGATCCAAAAGCGATCGAAGATGTTTCCCAAGCAACCGGAATCTTTTTTACCGGAGGCAACCAAGCCCGCATTACTGAATGTATTAAAGATACAGACCTGGATACAGCACTGCGTAAGCGATTCGAGGAAGGTGCGGTGATTGCAGGAACGAGTGCAGGCGCAGCAATGATGCCCGACATGATGATCGTGGTGGGTGAAGGAGAAACGAATCCTCGACGTGAAGTTGCAAAGATGGATCGCGGCATGGGATTCTTGCCGAATGTGGTCATTGATCAGCACTTTGCACAACGGGGACGATTGGGACGATTGCTTTCTGCATTAGCACAACAGCCTGCAAGTTTGGGCTTTGGAATTGATGAGAATACTGCGATCGTGGTTAGTGGCAAAATGCTAGAAGTAATTGGTGAAGGTGCAGTAACGGTTGTGGACGAATCAACTGTCACGCACAATAACATTGAGAAGCTCTTGCCCGATGAAGATTTAGCATTGTGTGGGGCAACGCTGCACATTCTACCAAGCGGGTATAAATTCGATTTGGAAAAGCGATCGCCGATTTTTAACTAATCAGATTCACAGCCGAACTAGCCTAAAACCGTTTTCATAAAGGTTTGCCAGGTTGGATTCGGCTGCCAAATTCTGTTTAAGTCAGTTCTTGCTTCTTCTTCACTGATGTTTTCATGCGATCGACGATACAAATAAACAAACGCAGACACCCGCATATTTTTTGCACAATGCACAAAGATCGATTGACCTGAGTGGGTTTGCATTACGTTTGAGAATTGATTGAAATCCTCGATCGTTGGATTGTCCCAAACAACCGGAATGTGAAAATACTGCATTCCTAAGCTTTCAACGATCTCGCGTTCATTTGCGATCGCAGCTTCAGAAGTTGGAACTGCCAAATTAATAACTATCGTATAACCAGCATCTCGAATTGTCTTAAATTGCCCGATCGTCGGTTGTCCAGCAGTTGCCAATCGATCGTTGATTTGGATGAAATTAGAAATTGATTTCATATCGTTCTCTATCAATAGAAAATTAAGCTATAGCCGTACCCATTTTAGTTAGGACACTTCGAGCAAGCCCCCCAGCCCCCAAGTTTGGGGGAGCAAGAGTCTTGAACCGACAAGAATTGGGGGTTTGGGGGCAACTCCGAGGATGTCCTAATCTAAACTTCTACTGCTATATCAGTTTAAACAAGGATTAGAAATTCAGCACCGTTAAGACACTCCTCCTCAATCTGGGCACTCTAACACTGTCCATGATGATCCTTTAGTGGGTCACTTTTTGAGGAGAACTGAATGATCCAAGTGAGAAAACCAGAGCCACGATCGCTGATGATTGCTGCTCTGCTGAGTACTGCCACTGTGATGTTTAATCATCGCGCGGTTGCTCAAGTCGCCCCCACTTTTGAAGCATCCATTCTCAGCGAAATCAATCAAATCCAAGCAACCCCCCAAGCTTACATCGAAAAAGCGATCGTCGAAGAAACCAATCGTCTGCGATCGAATCCCCAAGCATACGCGGCTGAACTGGCTGAACTTCGGCAATATTTCAATGGCAACATTCTGAGAGTTCCTGGTTCTCCTGCGATCGAAACTCAAGAAGGGATCGCTGCTGTAGATGAAGCCATCCGCGATCTCAAAGCAACACTGCCACTTCCGAGCTTAACCCTTTCGCAAGGGATGTCGCTTGGAGCGCGGGATCATGTGCTAGATCTTGGACCGAAAGGTAAAGCAGGACACTATGGAACGGATGGCAGTGATCCATTTCAGCGAATCAATCGATATGGTACTTGGCAAGGAAGTGCAGGTGAAAACATTAGCTTTAGTCCGATCGCGACTGCAAGATGGCATGTGATGCAATTAGTCATTGATGATGGGGTGAGAAATCGAGGACATCGGAAAGCACTGTTGAATCCTGATTATCGATTGATGGGTTCTGCTTGTGGTAATCATACTGTTTATGGTCAAATGTGCGTCATGACATACAGCAAGGACTATACAGAAGGGAACGTGCAAGGGAGACGATAGAGAGCGCTTGACAGCCCTTCGCTTCGTTTGTGTCGGATAGCGCCCCCAAATCCAATTTAGCTACCGTGTACAGATCAGTTGTTTTTGCTGCGGTTAAATCGGCTAAAGCCCCCTAAATCCCCCAAATTTGGGGGACTTTGAAGATGGAAAGCGCCTTGGAATTGGAGAAATTTTTCTTCCTCAAAGTCCCCCAGAATGGGGGATTTAGGGGGCGAAAAACCTAAGCAATGACTAATCTAATTCAAATCAATTTACACCGGGAGCCGATCGATTAATGTTTTCACCGTCTGAACTAATATTTCTGGCTCAATCGGTTTTGCTAAGTGCCGCTGGAAACCAACCTCGATCGCTTGTTGTTGATTCAATTCTCCAGCATAGGCGGTCAATGCGATCGCAGTTGGAATTGCAGACTGTTGCTTGACTTGTTCCATCAACATATAACCATTCATCTCTGGCATTCCAATATCACTCACTAGCACATCGAATTTCTGATGCTCGATCGCTTCAAGTGCCTCGATCGCAGAACTCACAGCAGTCACCTTTGCTCCTGCTTGGTCTAGGACAAACCGAACAAGATCACGACTATCTTCTTCATCATCAACGACTAAGATTTGGATACCCGCAAGAGAAGCATTGTCAGAAGAAGCTAAATTAGTACGATCATTGTTCAAATCTTTGTTTGTTTTCAAACTGGGTAGCTGTACTGTAAAAGTTGCGCCTTGATCTTCACCGAGGCTTTCAGCTTGAACCGTTCCGCCGTGAAGTTCGACTAATTGACGCACGATCGCTAACCCCAATCCTAAACCACCAAACTTACGAGTCGAGGCGCTATCTTCTTGACGGAAGTACTCAAACACATGCGGCAGAAAGTCGGCTGAAATCCCTTGTCCGGTGTCGCTGACTCGGATTTGAACTTGGGTCTCTACTTGCATCAGGTGAACTGTGACAGTTCCCTCTTCTGGCGTGAATTTAATTGCATTTGAAAGCAAATTCCATACCACCTGCTGAAGACGCGCCGCATCGCCTAAAACTGACTGTGTGGAACTTAGATTGGTTTGCAGTTGAATCGATTTTGCCTCGGCTGCTAATCTCACAGTGTCTAGTGCAGATTTCACAATGGACTCCAGATCAACTGGAGCCATCGTCAGACTGAGTTTACCGCGTAGAATGCGAGAGACATCTAGCAAATCTTCAATTAGTTGGGTTTGTAGTTTGGCATTGCGTTCAATAATGTCGATCGCATGAGCCGTTTTCTCTGCATTTAGATTGCCGCTCTTGAGCAGTTTAGACCAACCGACAATTGGATTTAACGGGGTTCGTAGCTCATGAGACAGTACCGCTAAGAACTCATCTTTGATGCGATTCGCGGTTTCTGCGGCTTCACGGGCAGCATGTTCTCGTGCTAAAAGCTGCTCTTTTTGTTGTTCAGCAACTTTACGATCGTGAATATCCACGCAAGACCCGATATAGCCTAAGAACTCGCCATCTGGCGTAAATCGAGGCACACCTGCATCGTAAACCCAGCGATATTCCCCATCGAATCGCTTGAGTCGATAGTCCATCTCAAACGGTTGGCGGGAATCAAACCTAGAGGTGTACGTCTCCACACAGCGATCGTAGTCTTCTGGATGAACATTTTTCGTCCAGCCGTTCCCCATTTCTTGTTCGATCGTGCGTCCGGTGAAGTTCAACCAGGATTGATTAAAGTAGTTACACAGCTTATCAGTTCCCGCCATCCAGACTAGCATCGGAGCCGAATCGGTTAACTGTCGGAAACGGGCTTCACTTTCTCGTAAGACTTGTTCTGCTCGTTTGCGATCGGTGATATCGCGATAAAAAATCCCTAAGCCTTCCTCGAACGGGTAAGCATGAACTTCTAGCCAAACATCGTGATCGGGAGGTTCATAGTAATGTTGCTCAAAATGAACGGGGATTTGTTCGGCTAGAGCGCGACGATATGCCTGATCTGAAACAGAACCAACAGCGGCGGGCCATTCTTCCCAAAGCGTTCTTCCTAGCACTTCAGAGCGGGGTTTATCGTTGATGCGTTCTGCTGTTGCATTCTGATAGATAATTCGCCAGTCTCGATCGAGCGCAATAAACGCTTCACTCATACTTTCGAGAAGCTGATCAATCCGACGATAAGCAGCTTCGGCTTTTTGTTGGGCAATTTCACTGGTCGATCGTAACGCTTGTTCTTGCTGGAGGGCTTCTTGTCGGACTCTGGAGAGCTTTAGGGTAGCTTCAACTCGTGCTAATAGTTCTCGTGCAGAAAAGGGTTTAGTGAGATAATCATCGGCTCCCGCTTCTAAGCCCTCAATCCGCGCCTCTTCTCCCGCACGTGCTGAGAGTAAAATTACTGGGAGTTCTCTGGATCTCAGTTGAGCTTGCAGTTCAGAGCCTTCGGGTGGATCGCGTAAGACTTGTAATAGCTCAAATCCGTCCATTTCTGGCATCATCACATCGGACAGCACCAGATCGGGCATTCGTTGACAAATCGCTTTCAAGGCGGCTGCACCATCAGGAACCGCTTCGACTTCATACTGTTGACTGAGCAACCGAGTGACATACTCTCGCATGTCAGCATTGTCGTCTGCTAGCACAATTCGAGCAGTCGATCGATTCACGGACGCTGCGACGGGAATATCAGATGAAACAGTCGGTGCAGAAGGCAACCATCGCGAGGCTTCTTCAACATACGATGTGGCTCTCGTTGCAGTAGAAGCAAGATTACGACGGGAACTAATCCGATCCTGAGGTAGATGCTCAGATCCAGTCGGAATCGAAACAGTGAAGCAGGTTCCTTGATTAATGGTGCTGCTTACTTCGATCGTACCACCATGCAGTTTGACTAATTCATGCACCAGTGAGAGTCCAATCCCTGACCCTTCATAGCTCCGTCCTTTTGCGCCTTTAACTCGATGGAAACGCTCAAACACATGATCTAGCTCAGTTTCAGGGATTCCACTCCCGGTATCTCGAACTTGTAACTGAATGCGATCGCCATTCATCTTCAAACAAACTGCAATCTCACCCTCGAACGTGAACTTAAACGCATTCGAGAGCAGATTCAGAACAATCTTCTCCCACATTTCTCGATCAACATAAGCAGGCTCGGACAGCGGCGCACATTCCACTCTTAAGCTTAGTCCGGCGCGTTCAATCAGCGATCGAAACATTCCGGCTAAATCTGCTGTGAATTCAGATAAATCAGTTGGTTCATAGTTCGCTTCGATGCGTCCTGCTTCAATTCGCGAAAAGTCGAGCAAGGTATTCACGAGTTTTTGCAGCCTTAGCGCATTGCGGTGAATCATCTCTAAGCGATCGTGTTGTTCTCCGGATTCTGCTTCTCGCAAGGCATCTTCCACAGGACCCAACATCAGCGCTAACGGAGTCCGGAACTCGTGGCTTACATTCGAGAAAAAGAGCGTTTTAGCTCGATCGAGTTCTGCCAATTGTTCGGCTCGTTGGCGTTCTTCTTCGTAAGCGCGAGCATTCGCGATCGCGGTTGAAATCTGTCCCGCAACTTGCGTGAGAAAATCTTGATAGTTCTCATTCAATTCCAGTCGCGGACTGACTCCCGCCACCAGTACGCCAGCAAGTTTCGTCTGTCCGGTTGCTGCGATCGGTAGCACCATCGCTTTCTGAATCGGTTCCTCCCAGAGCGCTCCAGAGATTTCGCCAAATCGATCGACTAAATGATCAATGATTTTTGCTTCGTGAGTTCGAGCCACTTCCGCGATCAACCAATCATCAGTTGCATTGAGATCGATCGCGATAGGATGCTCTGCGGTAGTCGTTCCGGCACACAATCGCGCTTGCTGTTCATCAACCAAATACAACAGGGTAAAGGGAATATCATCTGGATCAGCTTGAAGGGCTGAAACCATCACTTCACAAGCTTTCTCAGCGGTCTTTGCAATTCCCGTTTTAGAGGCGACTTCACGCAATAATCGAGCGCGTCGATCGTTCAACACTCGATAGGTCGTTTCTGCCACAATGTTAAGAACGCCATCGACAACGCCTTTTTCACCTTGAATTGGATTAAAAGTGTAATCGAAATAGCACTCTTCGATGTATCCAAAACGGTTCATGGGCAAGAGTCCATCCCGATGAAAAATGCCTTTTCCCGTGGTGAGAACTTCTTCAAATTCAGGTCCAACGGTTTCCCAGATTTCAGACCAAACCTCACGAGCAGGACGACTCAATCCCCACGGGTGTTTGTCGCCTAAAATGGGTTTCCAAGCATCGTTGTAGAGCAAAAGATTTTCTTTTCCCCAGTAAATCGCGATCGGGAATCGAGAATTGAGACAAATACTGATGGTCGATCGTAAACTTTGAGACCACTGTTCAACGGCTCCGAAAGGCGTGTTTGACCAATCTAGCGATCGCATCAGCGCTCCCATTTCTTCCCCGCCCATTAAGCATTCGTAGCCTTCTGGCAGGACGTTAAAAGCCTCGATTCTATCGCTTTCAAACCGTTGTTCAGACACTGGAATTTCGTGTTGATTGATCAGAACGATGCTACTATCCTGCGATGGGGATAGGCTTCCGTCTCAAGAGCGATTTCCTGAACAGCTTATTTACCAATGCAAAAGCGGCTGAAAATACGATCGAGAACCGATTCTGTCACATCTTCACCGAGAATTTCGCCTAATGCTTGAATGGCGCTTCTGAGGTCGATCGTCCAAAAATCCAATGGCAGTTGATTCGCGATCGTATTCCGCACTTGTTCTAATGCAATCTTTGATTTCGTGAGTGCGGCTGCTTGACGTTGATTAATCGCTAAATCTAAGTTTGCGGCTTGAATTTTTCCGGTTTGAACTGTGTTTAGAATTGCCGTTTCAAGTGCATCAATTCCTTGATTGATCGATGCCGCAGTTTTAACCGTTTGAAGTGCTTCGGGAAGTTCACCTTTGACTTCGGATAAGTCAATTTTGTTGATGACGAGAATCAAAGGTCGATCGCTAACTTGGTTGTAAATTTCTCGATCGAACTCTGTAAATCCAGCTTCAGCATCAATCGTAAATAACACTAAATCCGCCGATTGAGCGGCTAAACGCGATCGCTCAACTCCAATTTTTTCAACTTGATCTTCAGTTTCTCGAATCCCTGCTGTATCAAGCACTTGAATGGGAATACCGCCCACGACAAGCTGAGATTCAACCACATCACGAGTTGTACCCGGAAGATCGGTTACGATTGCTCGATCGCTACGGCTCCAAGCATTTAATAAGCTCGATTTACCCACATTTGGACGACCCACGATCGCAACTTTCAAGCCAGTTCTCAGCAATTCTCCTCGATCGGCAGTTTCTAGAATTCGAGTGACTTCAGCTAAAACATGATGCAATTGAGCTTGAATTTCAGCTTCATCAAGCGGCGGGAGATCGTCCTCAAAATCAATTCGTGCCTCGACTTCTGCCAAGATATCTAAGCAAGTGGCGCGAAGTTGGCGAATCGGAGAAGCCAGCTTACCTTGAAGTCCAGCGAGCGCAGTTTGAGCGGCTTGAGGCGATCGCGCTCCCACTAAATCAGCAATACTTTCCGCTTGTGTGAGATCTAATCGTCCATTCAAAAAAGCTCTCAGCGTAAATTCTCCCGGTTGCGCCAGTCTTGCACCCGTTTCGATACAAAGTTGTAGAACTTGTTGAACTGCGATAATTCCGCCGTGACAGTGGAATTCAATCACGTCTTCGCGCGTGTACGATCGAGGAGCCAACATCAGCATCAATAAAGCTTCATCGATCGTTTGTTGTGTCTCTGGATGACGAATGAAACCGTACAAAATTCGATGACTTTCCCAAGTTTGATGACCGGGAGTATGAAAAAGTTTTTGTGCGATCGACACGGATTCAGAGCCAGATAATCGAACAATTCCGACGCTTCCTTGTTCAGGCACAATCGCAGTCGCGATCGCAACAATTGTTTCGCTCATACAGGTCTCCAGTTTGAGTTAATTAAACTCGATCGAATGTGATCTTCCCATTTTCCATTAATGAGTAAGTAATCTCTGGCGTAACCTTCGATCGTAAATCCTAATCGTCTTAAAACATTACCGCTTCTTTGATTACGCGGCATATAATTCGCTGAAATTCGGTGCATATTCATGTCATTAAATACAAATCGAATGGCAGTTTGTAGCGCTTCATTCATATAGCCATTTCCTTGTTCTTTTTCTGCAAGACTGTATCCTAAACTGCACGAATATAAAATACCTTGAGTAATATTTGTAAAGTTCACAGCGCCAATAATAGTTCGCGGATCTTCTTTCTTAAATAGAAACAATCTGAGCGATCGATCATAGCCAAATTCGATGATGCTTTTCTCAATCTGCTGTGACCAAAAATCGCGAGTATAAAAGTTTGCAGGGCGAAACGGCTCGAACGGTTCTAGAAACGCGCGATTCTCAACGTAGTAATTTACGATCGCAGTTGTGTCATTGTGCTGAAGCAATCGGACAATCAATCGCGAAGTCAACAAAACAGGTGTTTGTAGCATTGCCTTACTTACGGATTCGATTTAACAAATCATAGAACGGTTGCCAATTGTCGTCATCCGCGATCGGGTTCCAAACCGCTTCAATCTCTGAGCGAACTAATCCAACTTCGGAATTGTAGGCGTTTAATCGATCGGGAATTTGATCAATCTCAATATTGCTTAAAGTATTTAATGCTTGACAGTAACTTTGTCGCCAGTTTTCAAACGATCGGGCTAACTCTGTGTTCGACGTTTCATGCTGAGAAAAAATGTTACTTGCATTTTCGCTCCAACTGCGATCGAACTGTTTTGTAATTTGCCAAAAGAAATCGTGATAATCGATTTGCGCCGCTTGTAAAAATTCAACCGTTCGATAGACTAAATCTTTTGCTATCGAGTCTTCTAATTGATCAAATCCCAATCGATACAGCATTCGTTGTTGATACGCTTTCTGATAGTGCAATTCAAATTTTTCTAATCCAGACTTCAAATCTGTTTCAGCAATTACCCGCTTTAAAGGAATCTGTAGCATTTCTAAATTCCAGTAGCACATCCCTGGTTGATTCGCATAAGAATAACGCCCATAGTAATCAAAATAAGCTGCGGTAAAGTCCGGTTGATAGGCAGGAATAAATGCAAAAGGCCCATAATCAAAACTTTCGCCAGTCACCGACATATTATCGGTATTCAAAACCGCGTGACAGAAACCCGCTGCCATCCATTGTGCGACTAATTCTGCAATTTTCTCAACTAATTCGGAATAAAACATTGCATATCGATCGCGTTCATTGATCAAATGGGGATAGTAAACTTCAATCACATGATCCAGCAGAATCGCAATCAAATCTTTTCGATTAATTGCATCCAATCGCTCGAATGTTCCGAATCGAATATGCGATCGACTAAACCGAATCATCACCGACGATCGTGTAGGAGATGGTTCATCTCCCCGCCAAAGCGATTCCCCAGTTTCAACCAAACTCAGACAGCGTGAAGTTCTGACCTTCAATCGGTGCAACATTTCTGCTGCCAACACTTCCCGAACACCACCTTTAAGCGTCAATCGTCCATCTCCACCACGCGAGTAGGGCGTTCTCCCCGATCCTTTCGTGCCGAAATCATACAATTCGCCATCATTCGCACGAACTTGCCCATACAAAAAGCCGCGACCATCCCCAAGTGCCGGATTATAGGTTCCGAATTGATACCCGTGATAGCGCATTGCTAAAAACGGCTCTCGTCCCTGAAACTTGCCAAATGCCTCAATAAAATCCCCATCGGTCACATTGGACAATCCCAACTGCGCCAAAATATCATCGTTGCGAAATCGGAGCAGATGTTGAGGAAACTCAGCCGCAGAAACGCGATCGGAAAATTCATCTCCTAATCGTTCAAATGCAGGCTCATAGTTCAAGGCAAGTAACGGATTCATGCAGTTTGGTCATCGCTTCTTTTCAATCGTACCTGTGATTCCTGCATTCTGACCGACTACAATCGAGCCAGAAGTTTAACCCCAAATTGTTCGATGACTGTCAAAGCCTTTCGCAGTGCCATCTTAGATTTTGTTGCTGATCCGTTTTCGCTTCCTGAGTCTGACAGTGTGCGGTATTTTCCCGATGGCTTGCTGGTGGTTGAAAATGGAATAGTCAAAGAACTGGGCGCATATGAACAGCTACAAAACCGATATGCAGGACTTGAAACTGCTCATTACCCGAATCATTTGATTCTGCCTGGATTCATTGATCTGCACATTCATTTTCCGCAAACTGAAATGATGGCAGCTTACGGAGAACAATTGCTGGAATGGTTAGAGAAGTTCACCTTTCCCGTTGAGCGAAAGTTTAGAGATAAAGCTTACTGCGATCGCATTGCACCGATTTTTATTGATCAACTGTTGCGGAATGGAACTACGACTGCGTTAGTTCTCGCGGCTGTGTTTCCTGAATCGGTTGAAGCGTTGTTTGAAGAAAGCGATCGTAGAAACATGCGCTTAATTGCTGGCAAAGTGATGATGGATCGCAATGCTCCAGACTTTCTCAGAGACACTGCAAAATCATCCTATGAAGAGAGCAAAGCATTAATCGAAAAATGGCACAACAAAGGTCGATCGCTTTATGCCGTCACGCCTCGATTTGCACCCACTTCGACTCCAGAGCAATTAGCAAATGCTGGTAAGCTGTTGGAAGAGTTTCCAGATGTTTATCTTCATACGCATCTATCTGAGAATGTGAATGAAGTTGCTTGGGTGAAAGAACTATTCCCAGATAGTCAAAGCTATGTCGATGTTTACGATCAATTTGGCTTAGTCGGAGCGCGATCGATTTTTGCTCATTGTGTCCAGTTAACCGAAGTAGAGTTCGATCGATTATCTGAAGCGAAATCCACGATCGCATTTTGTCCCACATCGAATACCTTTCTCGGCAGTGGATTGTTCAACTTAGAACGAGCTATTTCAGGGAACATTAAAGTAGGACTAGCAACCGATGTCGGCGGTGGAACAAGCTTTTCAATGTTCCAAACAGCAAGTGAAGCTTACAAAATCACACAGCTACAACGACAAAAACTATCTCCGTTTCAGGCAATGTTCCTAGCAACATTAGGAGGCGCAAGAGCATTGAGTTTAGAAAATAAGATTGGCAACTTTGATGCAGGCAAAGAAGCAGATTTTATTGTGATTGATCCTCGATCGACTCCGATCCTATCTTTGCGAAATCAAGCGGAAACTCCGACGACATTGGAAGAATTAAGCGATCGACTGTTTAGTTTGATCATTATGGGCGACGATCGAGCCATTCAAGCCACTTACATTTTGGGTGAACTGGCATATCAGAAACAACGATCGCCTACCGAATATACATAAGTCTCTTTGCGCTTCGTTGTGATCGGGTCGTGCCCCCTAAATCCCCCAAATTTGGGGGACTTTGAGCAAGAGAAATTTTTCCAATTCCAAGGCGTTTCTCACCTTCAAAGTCCCCCATTCTGGGGGATTTAGGGGGCTTCAGCCGATTCAACCGAAGCGAAAAAGACTTTTGTATGTACAGTAGAATTCTATTCGCCCAAGCATACAGCACGATTCAATGCCTAACTTAAGGCTGAAGTCATCCCGTACTATTTTATTCATCATGAGCAAGGGCGGGTTTTTGGTATGCAATATGAATAGCTACGATTTCATTTTGATTGGAGCGGGACATAACAGCTTAGTGTGTGCAGCTTACTTATTGAAAGCAGGCTATAAAGTTTTACTGCTCGAAAAAAATCCGTTTCCGGGTGGAGCAGCAACCACTGAGCCATTAATGCCCGATGTGGTATCTGGATTCAAGTTCAATCCTTGCGCAATCGATCATCTCTTCATCCATCTGGGCCCCGTCATTCGCGAACTAGAACTGGAAAAGTACGGCTTGGAATATCTCTGGTGTGATCACGTCGTATTCTGTCCGCATCCCGATGGCAAGTACTTCTTCGCGCACCGATCGGTCGAAAAAACTTGTGAGGAAATTGCTCGCTATAGTCCACGTGATGCTGAGAAATATGCTGAGTTTAATGATTTCTGGCAGCGTGTGATCGGATTTTTGACACCCACTTTTAATGCGCCCCCGAAGTCGATCGTAGATATTTTAGGAAACTACGATGTTGCCAAGATCAAAGATGTGTTCTCATTAATGGGATCAGGCGATGAGACATTAGATTTTATTCGATCGATGTTCACAAGCTCAATGGACATCATTGATGAGTACTTCGATTCAGAATTTCTCAAAGCGCCATTAGCTCGACTTTCTGCCGAACTGAGTACGCCACCTTCACAGAAAAATATGTCAGTCGGTTCGATCATGATGGCAATGCGTCATAATCCCGGCATGGCACGTCCGAAAGGGGGAACAGGCGCACTCACGGATGCTCTAGTGCGATGTGTGAAAGACTTAGGCGGCGTGATTTTGACCGAGCAACCTGTTAAACAAATTTTGATTGATGACAATCAAGCAGAAGGCGTTCGAGTTGCCAATGGTCAGGAATATCGTGCAAAAGTAGGCGTAATTTCAAGCTTGGATGCTCAGAGATTGTTCTTACACTTAGTTGATCCAAGTGATGTCGATAAAGCTGATCCGAAATTACGCGATCGAGTAGCTCGACGCATCACCAACCACAATGAAGCCATTCTGAAAATCGATTGTGCTTTGTCCGAAGCGCCCCGATTTGAGCATCACAATCACCAAGACGAATACTTGATTGGATCAGTGTTAATTGCAGATTCTGTCGCTCAAGTTGAACTTGCTCACACCGATCCAAACATCGGTCGAATTCCACTGGATGATCCTTCAATGTATGCAGTAGTTCCGAGTATGCGCGACCCGTCACTAGCTCCAGAAGGTCAGCACGTGCTATGGATTGAGTACTTTGTGCCGTATCAAATTGCGGGTGCTGAAGGAACAGGACTAAAAGGAACAGGTTGGACAGAAGAACTGAAAAATCAAGTGGCAGATCGAGTGCTAGATAAGTTGGCGGACTATGCTCCGAATGTGAAATCCTCGATTCTGGCACGTCGGATTGAAAGTCCACCTGAACTCGAAGAACGGATTGGAGTTCTCAAAGGCAACTACTATCACTTAGACATGACCTTTGATCAAATGATGTTCTTCCGTCCATTACCAGAGTTAGCGAACTATAAAACCCCGATCGAGAATCTCTATCTCACCGGAGCCGGAACCCATCCTGGTGGTTCGATTTCTGGAATGCCCGGACGCAATGCAGCGCGAGTGATTTTACAACGAGAGCGATCGCTCTCTCATGCGTTATCTGAAGCAGGTGATAGTCTTAAGTCCGCTGCACAATCCTTGTTCCGAATTGGGGACTGAGGTAAAGCGAGTTTTTTGCTGCGATTGAATCGGCTAATGCCCCCTAAATCCCCCAAATTTGGGGGACTTTGAACATAGGAAATGCTTTGGAATTCTAGAGTTTTTCTTATAGCCGTACCCATTTTAGTTAGGACACTTCGAGAAAGCCCCCCAGCCCCCAATTCTGGGGGAGCAAGAGTCTTAGCCCCCAGAATTGGGGGTTTGGGGGCAACTCCGAGGATGTCCTAATCTAAACTTCTACTGCTATATCTCAAAGTCCCCCAGAATGGGGGATTTAGGGGGCGAAAAGCTATCACACAAATAAATCCACCCAACCTACGACTAACTCTGCAACGGTAGCATCACAGTAAAGATACTTCCCTGATTGAGCGTACTTTCAACAGTAATGCTACCCCCGCAAGCTGAAACTAATTGCTGCACGATCGCAAGTCCCATTCCTGAACCCGGCATCGTTGCTACATTGGAACCACGATACATCGGCGTGAAAATTAATTCTCGATCGCGCTCTGAAATTCCAATGCCTTGATCTTGGATTTCAAACAGGAGTGTATCTGCATAACTGCTCACTTTGAAATAAACAGTGCTACTAGAATATTTAACTGCATTACTCAATAAATTCATTAAAATCTGGCGCAATACCATCTCATCAAATTCAATCATCGATCGCATAGACAAATTCGTAAATCGAATCTCTGCATGACAGTAAAGTTGCTCAATCTCAGAAACAACCGTATTGCAAAATGTAGAAAGCTCAATCCAAGTCGGCTTTAGCGTTAGTTTTCCAGATTGGCAACGACAAAAGAGCGAAGCTCGATCGAGAAATTCTGCCATTCGTTGGACAGAACTCCGAGCCATTGCCAAATGATCGAGTTTTTGCAGCGATCGAGCCGAAAGTTCTTCTTGCTCCATCAGTTCAATCCAATCCAACGTGATCAGCATCGTACTCAGCGGCGTGCGGAGTTCGTGATCGACAGTATGCAATAGCTCAGTTTGTTTCTGATTCGTATTTAGCTGTTGGACTAACTTGACTTGCGTTTGATGTTGACGCAGTGTTTCTCGAATGACCGTATCAAGGATCGGATCTTGATAGGGATTGGTTAAACAAGGAC
>JADEXW010000182.1 GCA_015206935.1 Pseudanabaenaceae cyanobacterium LEGE 13415
ATCTAGAAGTCGTTCATGCTGTGTTTCAAACAAACCAAAATCCGCCCGTGTTGCGAATCGATGTGCGAAATAAGCAAGAGGATACGGGACTTGATGACTGTGAACGCATGAGTCGAGCCTTGGAGCCGCTCTTAGATGAATTGATCCCGGATCAGTACGTGCTGGAAGTCTCTAGTCCTGGCATTTCTAAAAAACTGTCCAGCGATCGAGAATTTATCTCGTTTCGAGGTTTTCCAGCAATGGTCACGACTTCTGAGCCGTTTCAAGGTCACATTTATTGGGAAGGAAAGCTGATCCGACGAGACGAAGAAAACGTCTACATCAGCAAAAAAGGACGCACGATCGCAATTCCAAGATCGGTCGTCGCCAGCGTTCAACTTACCGAAAGTGAAGACTGATTTTCTTGACAACTCAATACCTACGGAGATTTCTCTATGTCAATGGTCGCCCTGCCCGGACTCAAAGACATGATCGACGGCATTAGCCGTGAGCGCAATTTACCCAAACACGCAGTCCAAGCAGCACTCAAAGAAGCCTTAATGAAAGGTTACGAGCGATTCCGCCGGACTCAGAAAATCGATGGTGACGGTTTCGACGAGGAATACTTCGACAATTTTGAAGTTGAATTAGATGTCGAAGAAGAAGGCTTCCGAGTTTTGGCAACGAAAACGATCGTCGAAGAAGTCAGCAATGCCGATCATCAAATTTCTCTGACTGAAGTTCAAGAAGTCGCCGCTGAAGCACAAACGGGCGATACGGTTGTTTTGGATGTCACTCCAGATCAAGGCGATTTTGGTCGCATGGCAGCGATCCAAACCAAACAAGTCTTGGCGCAAAAACTGCGGGATCAACAGCGCAAACTAATTCAGGAAGAATTCCAGGATTTGGAAGGCACGATTTTACAGGCGAGAGTCCTCCGATTCGAGCGCCAATCAGTAATTATGGCGGTTGTAAGCGGATTCGGTCAGCCTGAAGTCGAAGCCGAATTGCTCAAACGCGATCAACTTCCGAACGATAACTATCGAGCGAATGCAACTTTCCGAGTGTATTTGAAGAAAGTCAGCGAAGGGTCTCATCGCGGTCCTCAATTACTCGTATCGAGAGCCGATGCGGGTTTGGTTGTTTACCTATTCGAGAACGAAGTTCCTGAGATCCAGGATGATGTGGTGCGGATCGTGGCGGTTGCCCGTGAAGCGAATCCGCCTTCTCGTCACGTTGGACCTAGAACCAAAATCGCTGTTGATACCCTAGAGCGTGATGTTGATCCCGTTGGCGCTTGTATTGGTGCGCGTGGCTCTCGAATCCAAGCCGTCGTGAACGAATTGCGCGGTGAAAAAATCGACGTGATTCGCTGGTCTCCAGATCCGGCAACTTATATCGCGAATGCCCTGAGTCCTGCACGAGTTGATGAAGTTCGCTTGGTTGATCCCGAAGGTCGGCAAGCGCACGTCCTAGTTGGAGAAGATCAACTCAGTTTAGCGATCGGGAAAGAAGGTCAAAACGTCCGTCTCGCTGCTCGTCTCACGGGATGGAAAATCGATATCAAAGACAGTCGCAAATACGATGCCGCTGCGGAAACGCAAAAGATTGCAGAAGCGATCGAAGCTCGTCGTCAATCTCAGCCTGCGATCGATGAATACGAAGACGAGGAGGCTTATGAGGATGAGGAACCCATCGTTGAGCCAACTCCTGAACCCGAACTCGAAGAACAGGAAGTTTAAGCGAAATAGGGTAGAGTAATCAAAAACTTCTTCTACCCGATGCCCTCTAACATTCGTCGCTGTCTCAGTTGTCGCAAAGTCGCGTCCAAAGAAGAATTTCTTCGAGTGGTGCGGCTTTACCCGTCTCATGAAATCTCGATCGATGATGGCATGGGTCGCTCCGCTTACCTCTGCCCCACGCCCAACTGCATCCAGACTGCTCAGAGAAAGGATCGCCTCAGTCGTGCCCTGAAAGCCCCCGTTCCGCCGATTATTTATCAAACTTTGAAGCAAAAACAGACGGACACTTCATCGCATCCCCAACCTGAGCTATACTAGACCCAGTGTCAATTTAGCCGAGCGACTTTTAGTTAAACGCCATTGATCGCTCAAGATTCCGTTCACTCAATCTTGTACTATCGTAGGAGATCCTTCGTCCCTTGCTCTGAGATGTTTTCTGTATCCTCTCTTCAGTTCTCTTGTTCCAGAGCAACTCAGGCATGATATCGAGGGAGAGTAACGCATCCGCAGCTATTTCACATCACTAAAGCGCGACCCAATCGCGGCATTATTTTTCGGTTAAAATCGTCGATCGAGACATCGACAAATTCATTTCTACGTTACTATTCAACCAAGGGGGTAACATCTTCTTCGAGATTACCAAGGCAAAATTTCTGCCATAACCCAATCCAACCTGTCGTTTTAGTCAAAACAGAAGGTCACTATGTAACATCAAATCGCACGAGGGAAGAGTGGATGAACAACGGCAAAGTCAGAATTTACGAGCTATCCAAAGAATTGAACTTAGACAATCGAGACATCCTTGCAATTTGCGAACAACTGAATATTGCGGTCAAGAGTCACAGCAGCACTATCACGGAAGAGGAAGCGAAGCAAATTCGCGCCGCCGCTGAAAAATACGCTGCCAGCCAACCCAGTCGCAGTGCCTCTGTCCGCCCCAATGCCCCACAATCTGTTGAATCAAGAAAGAAAACGCCCTTGAATATCCAGAAGAAACAGCAAATCCTAGAAATTCGTCGTCCAATTACGCGATCGACTGCCGAAAAGGAATCATCCGATCTTCGCACTCCTCAGCCGCCACAGTCTTCCCCGACACCCCAGACCCCGGCGGCGAAATCTCCTGAGCCTCCGCGCCCATCGCGTCCGGCTCCAACTCCGGCTCCAGAGCGATCGACTTCCATTGCGGCTGAATCTCAACCTGATCCCGCACCTGCTCCAGCGCCTGTCGAGCCGCCTCCAACCCCGAAAGTTGCTAAAGTTGAGGCTCCTTCAAAACCCGAAGCGACGCTGCAATCTCCATCTCGTCCAGCGCCGTCTTCTCGTCCTGCTTCCACTTCTACGGTAAGTAAGCCAGTTTTGAAGCGTGACAAGCCTGCAACTCCAGAGCAGGCTGACAATCGGCAACCGTCGCGGGATGGTAGACCGGATAGACCGCAGCGCCCATCCCTTAACAAGCGTCCGGGCGGCTCTGGAAAACCGGGAGAAGCCTCTCCCAAGCCGCAACAAATCGTTGAACTGCGGCGACCGAAACCTGTCCAAGCAGACGAAGCGACGACAGATGATAACGCAGCACCCGTCTTGCGATCGCGCCCTGTCAAACCGACCGCACCAGAAGCGATCGTGACTGCGACTCCTGAGTTGACCCTCAACAAACCCACTCCACCAAAACGTCGAGCCAAAGTTTGGGAAGACGAAGAGGACGAAGTTCAAGAGAACTCTGATAAGGCGAAGGTTGGTAAAGGTAAGCGTCGAGGTCAGCCCCGAATCCAGGATGATGACGAGGACGATTTCGATCTGCTCAACGAGGATGATGAAGGAGCAGTCAGTCAGGCTCAAGTGAGCTTGTCGCTGGCTCGTCCTGCAAAACCGAAGGGTCTTCCTGGACAGCAGCAAGTTCGACCTGTTGCAACTTCAGCTCCAACCCAGCGCAAACGGAATAATTTCCGCGATCGACGCAATAACCGGAACGATTCTGAAAAAGCAGAGCGTCCAGAAATCATCACGCTCACAGGCGGACTCACCGTTCAAGAGTTAGCCAATGTGATCATGGTTTCTCCGACTGAAATTATCACTAAGCTCTTTATCAAGGGCATCGCTGCGACGATTACGCAGATGCTAGATGTAGAGACAGCGACGATGGTTGCGGAAGAGTACGGCATTCTCGTCGAAGTGGGTGAGAAAGAAGCCGCAGCTAGAAAAGTCACAGAAATGGTTGATGCGGATGATTTGGATCACTTAATCCGTCGTCCTCCGGTCGTCACAATCATGGGTCACGTTGACCACGGTAAGACGACGCTGCTTGACTCGATTCGTAAGACGAAAGTGGCAGCCGGAGAAGCAGGTGGCATTACGCAGCACATCGGGGCATATCACGTCGATGTCGAACATAACGGTGAAATGCAGCAAGTCGTGTTCTTGGATACACCTGGTCACGAAGCATTTACCGCGATGAGAGCGCGTGGGGCACGAGTGACCGACGTAGCGATCTTGGTGGTTGCTGCGGATGACGGGGTTCGACCTCAGACCGTGGAAGCGATCAGTCACGCGAGAGCGGCTGAAGTGCCAATTATCGTGGCAATCAACAAGATTGACAAAGAAGGGGCACAACCCGATCGAGTTAAGCAGGAACTGACCGAGTACAACCTTGTACCAGAAGAATGGGGTGGCGACACGATCATGGTTCCGGTGAGTGCGTTGACGGGTGACAATCTCGATACGCTGCTGGAAATGATTCTGCTGGTTTCGGAAGTTGAAGACTTGAATGCAAACCCCGATCGACCTGCACGCGGAACCGTCATTGAAGCGCATTTAGACAAAGCGAAGGGACCTGTTGCGACCTTGCTGATCCAAAATGGAACGCTGAAAGTCGGAGATGTGCTGGTGGCTGGATCAGCGCTTGGCAAAGTCCGGGCAATGGTAGACGATCGCGGACAGCGCGTTCAAATTGCCAGTCCATCCTTTGCGGTTGAGGTTCTTGGTTTGGCGGATGTTCCGGCAGCCGGGGACGAATTCCAGGTCTACACCGAGGAGAAAGAAGCGCGATCGGTAGCATCGGATCGAGCAGATGAGCAGCGGACTTCTCGACTGTTGGCGGCAATGTCGTCTCGTCGGGTGAGCTTGAATACGCTGTCTGCGAAGGCTCAGGAAGGTGAACTGAAGGAATTGAATCTGGTTCTGAAAGCGGATGTGCAGGGTTCGATCGAGGCGATTTTGGGCGCATTGAGCCAGTTGCCTCAGAACGAAGTCCAAGTGCGTGTCTTGTTCTCGGCTCCGGGTGAAATCTCTGAAACAGACGTTGACCTGGCAGCGGCGAGTGATGCAGTCATTATCGGATTCAACACCACATTGGCTCCGGGTGCGCGTCAGGCAGCCGATCGAGCAGGCGTAGATGTGCGAGATTACAACATCATCTACAACCTGCTGGACGATATCGAAGGTGCGATGGAAGGTCTGCTTGAACCTGAATTGGTCGAGGAGGGACTCGGACAGGCGGAAGTTCGGGCAGTGTTCCCAGTGGGACGCGGAGCGGTTGCAGGCTGTTATGTGCAGTCCGGTAAGCTTGTGCGGAACTGCAAGGTACGAATTCATCGCGGTGGTAAGCTGATTCACTCTGGTAACTTGGATTCGCTGAAGCGGATGAGAGAAGACGCAAGAGAAGTGAATTTTGGTTACGAGTGCGGTATCGGCTTGGATGACTTCAAGGATTGGGCTGAAGGTGACATCATCGAGGCTTATAAGATGGTCACGAAGCGGAGAACGCTCGCCCGATAGATTAGGTGATTGATTAGGCTCCCGGATCGGAAGATTCGGGAGTTTTTTGCTGTTTAGCGATCGTTGTCAGAGAATGCGTTACACCCATTCCAATGGACTTCTTGCGTGAATGCCCTAGCGAATTCCATTCGGTGGACATCTCGGATTCGCGCAAGAAGTCTAATGAAGCTTCTACGAATCTGTAGGAAGCGTGGATAGAGCTTCAAGAATCTGAATCGCTTGTTGCGATCGATCATAAATTTGCTGTAGTTCTGACTCAGAGCAAGACTGAGCTGCAAGCAGACGAGAACTGATAGAACCAATCGTTGCTAATGCACCATGTAAATCATCAAATCGAATGCTGCGATATTGTTGTAGTTCAGCATGGGTTTTCGCATCGTCGATCGCTCGAATTACGGCACCCGGTAAGCGAGTATAACGATCGGCACGCTTCAAAATATAGTCATTCAGACCGAGCTTCATCGCTTCGACTGCAATTTCCTCAGTGCCCGTATCCGTAAACATAATGACGGGAATGTTTGGGTCGCGTTCTTTGACCGCTAGCAAGACATCAATTCCAGTCGTCCAGCGAATTTGGAAATCGGTAATCACCAGATCAAACCCCTTATCGCGGATGGCTCGATTGAGACTACCTTGGTCGAGAATTTCGATGACTTGAAGCGATGGAAATGCAGGTTGGAGGGCGCGAATAGCTAAAGCGCGATCGCCTGGATTGTCATCGATTAGAAGAATCCGAAGTGGCATCATGGGTTAGGTCAAAAGGTTCAGCGAATCGAGAATGAAGCAGCGATCGTGATATTTCTCAGCGATTCTGATTCCATTGCTCATAACCGATCAGGGTATCGAATTCTCTTTGGTATGAGCAGAGATTATTTGAAAAAACCCACCCAAAAACAAAGCAGGAACCCCGAAAGATTCCTGCTGCAAAAATTGCTTAGAACAGAGAGAACGATCGTCAATCGCGAATGTCCCTCTTTGATGGGAGATTAATACAGATCTTCTTCTTGGTGAGTCAAGATGGTGCAATCTGACTTCGGATAAGCCACACAGGTCAGAACATATCCTTTTTCAATTTGATCATCATCCAAGAAAGATTGATCCGATTGATCAACTTCTCCATCCGTAATCTTGCCCGCACAAGTGGAGCAAGCACCTGCACGACAGGAGTAAGGCAAATCCAAACCTTGCTCTTCAGCCGCGTCCAAGATGTACTCATCATCGGGCACATCGATCGTGGTGTTCAGTCCTTCAGCTTCGTTGATTAACGTGACCTTAAAAGTAGGCATTCGGTGATCCTCTCTAGTAATTAGGAGCGGCAGGATTGCCGGAAAATTTGTGACTTAAGTTTTCTCAATCAATTCTGAGTTCCTTAAGTTGTTTTCAATTCTGATACTACGGGAAAACCCATGCGATAAACGCGCCATTTCAGTGGATCGGTGAACGCGATTCCTAATAAATCATCATGATTTAATCTACTTATACTTATAGGACGATCTATCGGACACAATCGAGAGTTACAATCCGTTACCCGAATTATTTGTGGTAGCTAAAGGTTGTAAATCTATCGGTAGCATTGAGCAGTGCGCTCATAATTCCTGCTTCCATCATGGAGTGTCCAGCATCAGGAATGACGATGAATTCTGCATCCGGTAAAGCTTTGTGTAAGTCCCAAGCAGAGGTCATTGGACAGACGACATCGTATCGCCCTTGTACGATTACGGTGGGAACGTGACGGATACGATCGCAGTTTTTCAAAAGTTGATCGTCGGTTTCAAAAAAGCCGCGATTTATAAAGTAATGACACTCAATTCGAGCAAACGCATCCGCGAAATCGTTCTGAGAAAATTTACTTTGCAAGTTTGGATCAACGACTAATCGACTGGTGCTGCCTTCCCAAACTGACCAAGCTTTGGCGGCAGTCGATCGAATTTGGGCATCGTCACTGGTCAATCTACGGTAATACGCTGAGACTAAATCATCTCGTTCTTCGATGGGAATGGGTGCAAGATACTGTTCCCAAGCATCTGGAAAAATCCAGCTTGCACCTTCTTGATAGAACCAGAGAATTTCTTTGCGTCGTAATAGAAAGATGCCGCGTAGGATGAGACCTAAACAGCGATCGGGATATGTTTGGCTATAAGCCAGCGATAAAGTGCTGCCCCAGCTGCCACCGAACACGACCCAGCGATCGATTTGGAGATGCGATCGTAGTTTCTCAATATCGCTGACCAAATCCCAGGTGGTGTTTTCTCTAAGTTCGGCGTGAGGTGTACTTTTCCCGGCTCCACGCTGATCGAAGAGAATGATTCGCCATTTTTCTGGGTCGAAATACTGTCGATAGGTGGGGATTGTGCCGCCACCGGGTCCACCATGCAGAAAGACGACAGGCTGACCGTTGGGATTGCCGCTTTGCTCGTAATAGAGCGTGTGTAAATCGGAGACTGGGAGCATCCCCGACTGGTAAGGTTCGATCGTAGGATAAAGATGACGCATGGGAAGATCTGGGCTAACTATCTGTAAACCATGATAGTTTCAGCTTCTATGCGTTCTAAGCTTCCCATTGGATTTTTGTTTTTGCTGAGTGTTGTGTTTATTGGGTTTGGGGATCAGTTTTTGCCGCCTGTGATTGGACGGTATAGCTTTCAGGCGCGAAGCTCGATCGATCAATTGTTGGTAAATGTTATCCCGAATTGGCAACCGAAGACGAATCCGCATCGCCGCACTGAGGATGCCATTCGGGATGTGAAGAATTAAAGAGCAATCTCCTGCATCAACCAGAATCCCGCGAATGCCTCGACCTCTGGGCTTTCTTGGATTGCCAGAAAATGCACCTGGTTCGATCGAGCTTTTGCCGCTTCAAATTGTTGTGCTTCTGGAATCGCTTTTTTATCTAGTGTCGTGAGAAACCATCGATCGTTCACTCCAGTTTCTAGTAATAACCGATTCGGTATCGCTGGATCGTATTTCACCGCAGCAATTTCTAGCCCTGACATCCAAGCTGCCATTGCAGTCGCGCGTTTTGAGAAGATGATTAATCCTGGTACAGGAGCATCCGATTCAAGCTCGGTTAAACTCAGCGGAAACGATTCACCGAAATCGATCGACCATTCGCCCATGTCCTGAAAGGCTTCCAGGGGCAAAGTCGCAAATGCCCATTTCTGACCCTCTAGCGCTTCGGGTAAGACTTGAGGCGGGAGAACGGGGAAAACCACGGAAGGATTCAGAGAAGGCTGATATCCGGGTTCTTTTGGATAAACGTTTTGAGCGCGGTCTTGAATCCAGGCACTTAAAGCAAACGTGCGACGACTCAGAGCAGACGGAAGATCCAACCCTTTGCAAGCCGTCGTGATCATATTGTTCATAGCTTGGCGGAAGAAGCGGATTTTATCTGGAGGGTTGGGAGCAGACTGAACAGCGGACTCGATCGCATCTTTTAACCAGCCCGAATTCACTTCAGTACTGGGACAGTATTTGGAAAACCGAAACAAGGCTTCTGGGTCAGCATCGACCGCCGTTGGACTTTCACAAATCAGCACTTCCCAGACTTTTTTATTTTGTTCATCCAAAATTGGAA
>JADEXW010000183.1 GCA_015206935.1 Pseudanabaenaceae cyanobacterium LEGE 13415
GTTTTAGACTGGAACGAAAGCGCGATCGGCTTCTATCAACGCATGGGTGCAACCGTACTTCCCGACTGGCGAATCTGCCGCGTCACTGGAGAAGCTCTTTTTGAACTCGCAGCACGCCAAGCATAAATATGGCAAAATTTTCATTAGGGTTTTGGAGGAAAGGATCATGACAATTTGGGTAAACGAACAAGTTGATCCGTCTGGGCTGATGTATGCCTGTATTGCCTGCTGTGATGAAACTCAGGCGCAGGAATGTCACGAATCCTTTGAAGCCAATCTGACCGAAAAGCAAAAACAAGAAGGTTGGGTGGCTCGGATGCGTCGAGTGACTTCTTGGGACGATGTGCCCGTGAACTCGCTCAAACTTGACTAACATTCTTTGAATCATGCTTTACCCTAGAACAAAGCGTGATTCAGGGAATTTATGTACGTTCTAATCGGCGGTGCGGGTCTCATTGGCTTGAACCTGTCCCAGCGGCTCATCGAGTTAGGGCACACAGTTGCAGTGATTGATGTCGATCCTGCGGCTTGTCGGTATGCACGAGAACAGTTAGGCGTGATTGCATTTGAAGGCAGTGCGGTCAGTACTGAGGTGCTGATCGAAGCTGGGATTCGGAAAGCCGATGCGATCGCGGCTGTTCTACGAGATGATGCGCTGAATTTAGCAATGGTGACGCTAGCAAAGCATTACGGAGTGCCGAATATTCTAGTGAGAATGCGGCACAAAGATTTTGCAGAACCTTATCGATTTGCGGGCGCGACTCATGTGATTAATGCGATCGAACTTGCGGTTTCGACGATGGTGAATGTGATCGAATACCCGGAAGTCGAATCGATGATGCACTTTGAACAGGGTCAGATCGAGGTGTTCAAGCTCTCGATTCCACCCAGTTGTAGTGTGATCGGTCGCAGTGTGGCTGAAATCGCTCAAGACCCAAAATTTCCACAGGGATCATTGATTATCGGATATCAGCCTCATGCTCATATGGATCTAGAGATTCCAAACGGAAGTACGATTCTAGAACCAGAGTCTACAGTGCTAATCGTGACGAAACCGGGATTCATGCACCAAGTGATTGATTTCATGCAAAAGTGCAATTAAATCCAACGACCGACCACGACTCGAACGGTTCCATCTTCTAAAACTTCTTCAGTCTCGATCGTATATCCCTGTTCTGCTGCTGTTTTCTGCAACTGTTTGTGAGCATATTTCTGCTGGATCTCGTTCACAAACTGGGTTTGATTGATTCGCGCACCCCAAAAATCAGCAATCAGAACATACTGATCATCGCCTTCGCGTCGAAAACCGAGATCGTAACCATTCGATCGGCGAATCACAAACTCTGCTTGTGTTTTATCGCCTTGATAGCCCCGAAGCAGCACGTTTTGCTCAACTTTGTAGCCGAGTTCGCGCAAGGTTTCAAGCAGCACTTCGCCATCTTTGATCTGAACTTTGATTGTTGTAAAGTGTGACATTGGATCTCCTTCTAAAAATCAATTCCGCGCTGCCGGGTAATGGCTCTTAACTCTTCGATCAACTGTACATCTTGAGAAGCTGGACGCGCTCCCGCATTTGCCGCCCATTGTTTCAAACCATCGATTTGATCTCGTGCGATCGCAGAAAGCGGAACAGTTTCTTCGATCGCTTGCACAATGTCTTCGGTCGTAAAGTCCCGACGATTGCCTAGACTTCCCTGACTAAAAGCGCGTTGCATTCCATCAATGATCGTTTGTTCGATTTCTGCACCGCTGAATTGCTGTGTTTGACGGGCAAGCAAGCTGAGATCAAACTCGCGGAGTCGGCTTGGACGTAATCGCTGTAGATGCACTCTAAAGATTTCACGCCGCTCTGGTTCAGTCGGCAAATTGAGAAAGAAAATTTCATCAAAGCGACCTTTTCGGAGCAGTTCCGCAGGCAGGATTTGAACATTGTTTGCGGTGGCGACGATGAACACAGGACTGGTCTTTTCCTGCATCCAAGTGATCAGACTCCCGAATACACGGCGGCTGGTTCCAGAGTCTCCGTCCATGCCTGCATTGATGTTGCCAAAGGCTTTATCGATTTCGTCCATCCAAAGCACACAAGGCGCGATCGCTTCCACGATTCGGATCATTTGACGGACGCGGCTTTCACTTTCTCCGACCAGTCCCCCGAACAATCGACCCGCATCAAGCCGCAATAATGGTAAACGCCATTCATGCGCGATCGTCTTTGCGGACAGTGATTTCCCGGTTCCTTGAATTCCTGCAAGTAGAACGCCTTTCGGATTCGGAATGCCATAGCGCCTTGCTTCTTCGGTAAAGCTATCTTGGCGCATTTGTACCCATTTTTTCAGATTGTCTAATCCACCGACGCTTTTGAGCGATTCTTGCGTTGTGAAGAATTCTAGAATTCCGGTTTGGCGAATGGCTTGACGTTTGGCTTCGAGAACACTATCAATATCTTGTTCGCTGATGTGTTGTTTTGCTGCGATCGCTTTTGCTAAAACTCGCTGAATTCGCGCTCGACTCAATCCCTGACAAGCTTTCACCAACTGTTCTTTACCGAGTTGAGAGAGCTTGAGCTTTTCAGGTACAACAATCTGTGAGATTAACGTATCAATCTCTTGTGTGTCAGGTAGCGGAAAATCGATCACAGTCATTTCTTCGATAAATTCTTGAGGCACATCGAGAGAATGACTGGTCAGAATTAGCGTTTTTCGACTGCGCTTTAGGTCACGAGCAAGGTTTTTAATTTCGCGAATGATCGGAACATTACTAGCTTGTAGCGGGAACTTCAGAACTGGGTGAAGGTCGCGCAGAACATACACAGTCGATTTGTCGTTTGCTGCTTTAGCAATTCTTCCTAGAGCCGCGATCGCGCTTCCTTTATCGGCTCCCGTATCGTCCCAACCGCGTACAATGTCCCATCTTCTCAGTTCGCGTGAAGCGCGATCGCAGACTTCGCTTAACACTTCCTCGATCGGTTCTTCCTCGACCCCGACGAGATAAATCAGCGGATATCGAGCGCGTAACATCAGATCGAGTTGCTCGACAATTTCTTGATGAGAGTGAGAAAGATTAGAAGCCATGTGCGCTATTCTGGCAGATATTTCCCGGTCTGCGCGAACTTTTTCTAGTTCAAATATACCATAATTAAGGAATATGTCCGAATTCCCGAATGAATTTGATGCTGTCCTAGGAAATTCTGCCCCACCGATGATGGGTAGTGTGGTCTTGGGCGGAATTGAGGGAATTCGGCAACGGTTAAGGAGCGATCGCATTGATCAACGAATTGCCGCACTTCATCAAATTCAACACACACCAGCCGGATTAGATTTGTTAGTGCAAGCTTTGAATGATTCTGCGATCGCGGTTCAGAAAGTGGCTTATCGATTGTTGCAGCCTTATCCAGAGCTACTAGAGAACTATCCGCACTATCGCTTGTTTGAATGTTTAGCAGCATTAAAGGGACATAACGCAGGGATTACTGCGATCGCCACAGCAACTCAGCATCTAAGATACTTCGATCGACCAGTTGCGATTAGCGCAAGTCGAGATGGCTTGATTCAAGTGTGGGATGTTGCGGCTGAAGAAGTAATGTTTAGCATTCCTGCTTATACCTTTGTTTACACGATTTCGATTGATACCGAAGCTGATATTTTTACAGTTCAAGGTGCAAAACGACAGATTAAATCTTGGAGCTTGAAGAACGGGCAAGAGATTGATCCAACTGAAATTAAGCTGAGACAAATTGCTTCTGTTGCGCGAAATGGCGATCGATATCTCATCAGTGGAAGTCAAAATACTGTCAAAATCTGGGACTTACAAGCAGGGCGCGAAGTCTGTCTGCTGCAAGGACATCAAAGTTTAGTCACTGCGGTTGCGGTGAATGAGGATCAATCTTTGATTGCGAGTGGAAGTGAAGATCGAACCGTTCGGATTTGGGGAATTCCGGACTGATTTAGGACAATCCAGATTAACAACATTCTCGTGTTTGAACGGCTCGATCGAGACCAATGCTTCCCAATGCGCTAAACTGCTTCTACGAATTAGGGAAAAACTCGTGGCTCAGGTAGTTCTCGAAAACGTCTACAAATCTTATCAGAAGGGCGATCACAGCGAAAATACTGCCGTTTTGCGATCGATTAATCTCTTGATCGAAGACGGTGAATTTATGGTGTTAGTCGGTCCCTCTGGATGCGGCAAAAGTACCCTGTTACGACTGATTGCTGGACTCGAAGAACTGACCGCTGGAAACATTCGAGTCGGCGATCGTATTGTCAATGATTTACCGCCGAAAGAACGTGACATTGCAATGGTGTTTCAGAACTATGCGCTCTATCCGCACATGAGCGTTTACGATAATTTGGCGTTTGGACTGCGCCGAACGAAGTTAGATGGGCAGAATGCAAAGTGGTCTGAGAATTTAGCCGTTGGAATGACTCGGAATTTGCCTTCTGGAATGCGAATTGTCAGCGATCGAGAAAAAGCCGTTCAAGAACGAGTCAGATTAGTCGCTCGAATGCTACAAATTGAGCCATTGTTAAATCGGCTACCCAAACAGCTTTCAGGTGGACAAAAGCAACGGGTGGCACTCGGTCGCGCAATGGCACGAAATCCGCAAGTTTTTCTCATGGATGAACCGCTGTCAAACTTAGATGCAAAACTCAGAGCCGAAACACGAGCGCAAATTGTCAAACTTCAGCGACAGTTGGGAACCACTACAATCTATGTCACGCATGATCAAACTGAAGCGATGACAATGGGCGATCGTATTGCGGTAATGAACGCAGGTCAGATTCAACAGCTTGCGACACCCTTAGAACTTTATACTCGTCCTGCTAATCGATTTGTGGCTGAGTTCATTGGTTCGCCTCCCATGAACTTTTTACCTGTTCAAGTTCGTGCGCCGCTCACCTTGCATCACGCCTTATTTCAACTGACTTTACCCGAACACTGGGCATCCGTTCTAAAGCGCTATAACGGCGAAATGGTGACACTTGGGATTCGTCCTGAGCATCTAATCGTGGGTGACTCTACTCCGAAATCGGTTTTAGTCGCAGTCGATTTAATTGAAGCTTTGGGGCATGAAACGGTTTTATCAGTGCGATTAGCAGACAATTCTGACACAATGCAAGTTCGGATCGAACCCGATCGAACTGTAAAACTGGGTGAAGCA
Source organism: Pseudanabaenaceae cyanobacterium LEGE 13415 (assembly GCA_015206935.1). Taxonomy (GTDB): domain Bacteria; phylum Cyanobacteriota; class Cyanobacteriia; order Leptolyngbyales; family Leptolyngbyaceae; genus Leptolyngbya. The sequence goes on from JADEXW010000183.1 coordinate 5,162, forward strand.
CTGCGACTAGATTTCCCAACTGATAAAATTCATCTGTTCGATGTAAAAACGGGTGCTGCGATCGTGCCAATTTCCTACTAAGAAATCTCGATTCCTGGGAACTCTAAGAACCAAAGTATCTTAGATCAGGGTTTCAGGATGATTGGTGCAATTGAGCAGACCGAGTTAAATCTTTGGCAAGTTCTCGATCGAGTTGCAGTTCCAATTTTTATTACCGATCGTCAGCATCGCGTCGTCTTTGCAAATCGCGCATTCTGTCAGCGATCGCATTACACGCTGCCTGAATTTGCTGAAAACATAGAAAGAATTCTATCTTCTGAACTAAGAGAAAATGAATCAATTTTTCTCAATGGAACTCAAACAATTCAATCAGGTTATCTCTATGATGCGACTGGTATTACTCAAGAGATTTCGCTAGTTAAAGCAATTACATATAGTGCAGCAGGACAGCCGTACATCATTGCGACTATCCATGACTTGCTCAATCAACCTAAAGTGCAAGCGACTCAACTAGAGCAAGAAATCCAGGAGCGCAAAGCAGCAGAAGCCGCATTAATACGATCGCAACAACGTTTAACTTTACTGATTCAGCAATCACCGTTTATGTTTGTTGAATGGACTGCTAGTTATAAAGTTCAAACCTGGAATGCAACGGCTGAAAGAGTTTTCGGCTATCGTCGCTCAGAAGCGGTGGGTCGATCGCTCGATGAAATCTTGCCAGAACTTGCACGAGAAGAGGTGCTTGATCAAATCGCACCTTTGCTAACTCAATCTGGAGTCACCCAGCAAATTCAATCTCATCGAACTCATAGTGGACAAGCGCTCGTTTGCGAGTGGTATCACTATCCTCTCTTAGCTCCGAATGGTAGTGTGATGAGCATTGTTTCGATGGGCATTAATATCACCGATCGAGTGCAAATCGAAATGGCGCGGTTAGAGTCAGAAAAACGCCTATCTTTGCTCATTCAACACGCACCCTTAGCAATTATCGAATGGACACCCGAATTTATTGTTAAAGAATGGAATCCAGCCGCAGAAGAAATATTTGGATCATCTCGATCTGAAGCGATCGGGCAACATTGCGATCGCTGGATTCCAGAGAACACCAGACCTAAAGTTCATGAGGTTGCTGATCAATTAGTCAAGCGTAAAGGCGGTACTTACAACATCAACGACAATCTAAGAAGCGATGGGAAAATCATTACTTGCGAATGGCATAACAATCAGATTTTAGATGCGGATGGCAATGTGATCGGAATTGTTTCGATGGTGACAGATATTACCGATCGCATTCGACTCGAAGCCGAACGAGAACAAACTGCGATCGCGCTCAAACAATCCGAATCACAGTTACGTCAACAAGCTCAAGAACTCGAAACTGCATTCAAACAATTGCAAAAAACTCAAGCTCAATTGATTCAAAACGAAAAGATGTCAAGCTTGGGGCAGTTAGTGGCGGGAATTGCTCATGAAATCAACAATCCAGTGAGTTTTATCTATGGCAATGTTGACCCTGCAAAAGAATACATTGAAGAACTTTTACACATCATTCATCTCTATCAAGCCGATCATCCAACTCCCAGCGATCGAGTTGCTGAAGAAATCGAACAGGCTGAACTAGAGTTTCTGCAACAAGATTTGTTCAAGCTGCTAGATTCAATGGCAAGTGGAGCAGAACGAATTCGAGATATTGTTCGATCGCTAAGAAGCTTTTCGCGCCACGATGAAGCTGATCTGAAAGCGGTTGATTTGCACGAAGGAATCGATAGCACCTTAATGTTATTGCAGCACTTACTAAAGTCGAATCGTGTTAGTGGGAATCCGATCCTTCGTCCGACAATTCGAGTCATCAAACACTATGACGAACTCTCTCAAGTGCAATGTTACGCCGGATTATTAAATCAGGTGTTTATGAACATCTTCACCAATGCGATCGGTGCAATTCACGCTCGTTGGCAAGCCGAAGAAATGGATTTCGTCCCTACAATAGAAATTCAAACTTCGCGCTTCCAAGCAATAGATTCCTCTGAGTGGGTACGAATCTCGATCGCGGATAACGGCATTGGAATGAGCGCAGAAACTCATCGTCGTTTGTTCGATCCATTTTTCACCACAAAGGCGATCGGACAAGGATCAGGACTCGGTTTATCTGTCAGTTATCAGATTGTAACTGAGCAGCATGGAGGGCGATTGAAATGCTGTCGTGCTTCAGATCGAGGTGCCAGTTTTGTGATAGAAATCCCAGTGAAACAATTGATGTGGAGTTAAGCGATCTAATCCGGTAAACTGAGCTACGCTGCGATTCAATTGTTTAGATCCATGCGTCAAATCAGATCTTGGAAAACGTTCACGATATTTACAATTTTGGGAGTTGTTCTAAGTTGGCTTGTCAGTTGCGGAAGTGGAACCCCGACCGGACAACGCGCCGCCGATGATCAGCTTGATTTTTGGACGATGCAACTCAGTCCGCAATTTGATGACTATTTCAAATCGCTGTTTGCTCAATTTGAAAAGGAAAATCCAGGAGTTAAGATCCGCTGGACGGATGTGCCTTGGGCGGAAATGGAACGTAAGATTTTAACTTCGGTTGCTGCAAAAACGGCTCCGGACGTAGTAAATCTGAATCCCGGATTTGCGTCTCAACTCGCAGAACGCGGAGCCTGGATGAACTTAGATGATAAAATTCCAGCCGATGTGAAGCAGCAATATTTCCCAGGAATTTGGCAAGCGAGTACGCTGAATAGTCAAACCTTTGGTGTGCCTTGGTATCTCACAACACGAGTCGCAATTTACAACACTGATTTGATGAAGCAGGCGGGAATTGCAAAACCTCCTGCGACTTATGCGGAACTCGCTCAAGCTGCCAAGCAAATTAAGGACAAAACCGGAAAGTATGCCTTCTTCGCGACAGTGGTTCCGAATGACTCAGGCGAAGTGATGGAATCTTTTGTACAAATGGGTGTTCAGCTTGTGGATGCTCAAGGAAAAGCCGCATTTAATTCACCCCAAGGAAAAGCTGCGTTCCAGTACTGGGTGGATATGTACAAAAATGGCTTGATGCCGAAAGAAGTGTTGACTGAAGGACACCGACACGCGATCGATCTTTACCAACAAGGCAACACTGCAATCCTGGCATCCGGGGCTGAATTCCTGAAGTCGATCGCGAAAAATGCGCCCTCGATCGCGAAATCTTCCCAATCTGCTCCCCAAATCACAGGCGAGACAGGCAAAAAGAATGTCGCTGTAATGAACGTGGCAATCCCGAAAGATACGGATCAACCGGATGCAGCCGTAAAATTCGCGCTATTCCTGACCAATAACGCAAATCAGCTTGCCTTCTCCAAAGCTGCAAATGTTTTACCATCCACGATTCAAGCCGCGAAAGATCCGTATTTCACGACTGCACCCGCGAATGCAACCTCGATCGATAAAGCTCGAATCGTCAGCGCTGGACAACTTCAACAAGCCGAAGTTCTGATCCCAGTGATCAAAAACATCAAGTCCTTGCAGCAAACGATTTACGAAAATCTCCAAGCGGCAATGCTCGGACAAAAAACAGTCGATCAAGCATTGGCTGATGCGGCTCAGACTTGGAATAGTCGATCGTAGAGAAAAGATTTTCCATCCTCATAGTCCCCCAAACTTGGGGGATTTAGGGGGCATTAGCCGCTCTCAACGAAGCAACTGATTCCGAATTCTGCACCCGAAGCCGTTCACAAGGAATTGTCTCGCTCAAACTTGTCACAGCTCCCATATAAATCTCTAAATGCGCTTCCTGCGGGGCTTCAAACATTAACCGCTCTCCCGGAAACACCACCCGTTCAAAATACCAGTTCGCAATATTCACAATTCGAGCCACTTGAATCGATTGTGTCTCGTTTTTATAGCAG
>JADEXW010000801.1 GCA_015206935.1 Pseudanabaenaceae cyanobacterium LEGE 13415
ATCTGCAACCTCGGTCGTTTCATCCTGGCAATCTTTCAGCGCGACTGATCTAAATGGCGATCGCACTACAGATTTACTCTGGCGCAATTCTTCTACAGGAGAAGTGTTAGCTTGGTTTGTGCAAAATGGCAGTGTTAGTAGTTCTGCCACCGTTTTGACTGAGCGCGATTTAGATTGGCAACCAATTGCAGCACTCGAACGCTCCGCGACCCCGTTAATCACTCCAACTCAGACCACGGTTCGGACTGGAAATTTGACCAGCAACGGTACGATCGCGACTGCTGAAATTCAAGCACCTGTTTTCACCCGTCAGGATCGCGTGGATGCTGGGAATACGAGTGATTTCTATCGATTTACGATCGGACAGTCCGGAGTGTTTACCGCAGGACTTACTGGATTAACCGGAGATGCGGATGTCCGACTGATTCAGGATAGAAATGGTAACGGCTCGATCGAGAACGGTGAAATTCTCGCGTGGCAGTGGGAACGTGGAGTCGCGAACGAATCAATTCGGAGATTCTTAGCTCCCGGTACTTATTACGTTCAAGTCCTCAGCTACAACAATCAAGCCGCTGACTTTACCTTGTCCACGAACTTCACCGCTGGTGCGAGCGACCCGCAGCAATTTCAGATTAATCTAACCTTTGCGGATTCTCTAGCAGGTTTGAATTCAGCCGCGAGAGATGCAATTTCTCAAGCTGCTCGATTCTGGGAAGGTGTCATTGTAGGGGCGAGTGCGATTACCCGATCGAACATTTTACCGATTGCGATCGATGGTCAAAGTCTCACTGCTCAAGATGGAACAGCCGATACCGGAACTTTAGCGTTATCGGGCCCCTCTCTGACGTTGGATGCTGCGGATAATATCGTCATCACACGCGGAACCAGTACGCTCAATCTGCGTAGAATCGCTGAATTCAACTCGAATCCGCTTTATCTGCGAGATATCATGATTCATGAATTCGCGCATGTCTTTGGATTTGGGACGATTTGGCAACCGCTAGAATTCTCGTTTACAGACGGCTCAAAACTGCTAGCGGGTAAGAATTGGATCAATCGCTCCAATGCTACATATCGCGCGGATAGTTATGCGGGATGGGCTTACGGCGATTTGCTGGGAACTTTCACCGGGACGGCAATCCCGATCGAGCCTCAAATCTTTTTTCACTGGGATGAATCCCGATTCGATACCGAGTTGATGACTCCATTTGCTGAAACTCCTGGCACTCCAATGCCAATGAGCAGTTTGACGCTTGGAGCATTGCGCGATTTGGGCTGGAATGTGAATTTTGGTGCAGTTCAGCCGTATACGCTGCCTGCGGTGCGGACGGCTGCCCTGTCGAGTGTTCCTGGAGGGGTTCAATCGTCTGGACTTGCGGCGTATAAATGTGGCTGTGGTCGCTGTTTGAGTGCAGTCCGGACTGAAACGCTTTCTCCTCAATTAACCGACTTGATCCCAGTTTAAAGACAAAACTGCCCTGAACTCAAGTGAGTCACAGGGCAAGGGACAGTTAAACGCTATGTTTATTATGGCGAGGCAGAAAAGGGATCTAGCCATAAGTCTAGGACGGTTGTTGGAGTGTCCATTCAAGAAGCGCGATCGCGCTTTTACATCGCACACTAAGAAAACCAGTCTGGGCTGGAGTCCTGAGAATTTTTTGCTCAACCGTAGTGCGTGTACGAGCAGTGCAGATAACCCTTCATAATTTAAAGTTGAGCAGCTTTCGGGCTGCTTTTTTATTAGCGTGGAATCATTTGAAATTGTTCTGCGATCGATATTTGCCAGTACACTAGACGCGGAATCGAGTTTTTCCCTGATATGCAATTTCTTTCTCCGCTGTACGCCGTTTTCTTCCTTTGTGTGATTGGCGTGTATTGGTCAGTTCAATCGACTTGGCTGCGATCGTGGCTGATTTTTCTCACCAGTCTGGTGTTTTACTCTTCGCTGCAAGCTCAATACATTCCACTGCTCCTAGTTGCGACGGTGGTAAATTACTGGCTTGGAAAGGCGTTAGGCGTGCCGCCAGATTGGAGAATTGAGGATTGGCAGTTTGCTCAGGCAGATTGGAATCAGCGGCGCTTGAGAGTGCTATGTAGCGGGATTTTTCTCAATGTGCTGTTGTTGCTGGGATTTAAGTATGTGCCGTTTATTTTTTCTACGATCGGCACAATGTTCAATTTTCCAGTTCTACAACAGAGCGCGAATTGGGCGGATGTCCATTTAATTGCACCATTGGGAC
>JADEXW010000802.1 GCA_015206935.1 Pseudanabaenaceae cyanobacterium LEGE 13415
ATGTTGTTCCGATTGCATTCGTGCTTCTGGCGACAACAGCATCAAACAGTGGCACAGTTCCATCACTACAAACGCCGTCGAGCTAAGTATTCCCAAGATTCGTCACAATAGATCTACAACTGTAGTACTAGACGGACAATCTCTTGATCTTCGACCAGCATCACTCGAATCATGGCGATTTCTCTCCTCCTGGCAGTTCTGCACAAATACAGCACCCCTTCCCAGGTGAACTCTCAATGCTCAGTTGCCCACCGACTGCCGCTGTTCGTTCTCGCATTCCTCGCAGTCCGTAACCGATCGAAGGTTCATCAGGATGAAATCCTTTGCCGTTATCTTTTAGAAGCAGAGACAGTCCATTTGAGCTTGTTTGGAGACGAATTTGAATCAGGGTTGCCTCTGCATATTTACAAATGTTTGTTAAACCCTCTTGCACAATCCGATAAGCAACATGATTAACCGCGCTCGAAAGCGGGTGAGAGAGTTCGATCGAACAATCGGGCAAAATGCCTGTCGTCAGCTGAAATTCATCGGTGAGTTTAACGATCGCGCTTTCTAATAGCTGTCCTTGCAGGGGATCAGATCGAATGTCTGAGACTGATTGGCGAACCGCTTGCAGCGCTTGTGATCCCAACTGTTTTGCTTCACTTAAAAAGTTATGCGCTCGATCGAGATCAACTGCCCATAACGTCAGTCCAGTTTCAATCTGAACATTCAGCGCAACGAGCAAATGTCCCAAGGAATCATGAATATCACGCGCAATGCGATTACGCTCCTCAATCGCTACCATTTCCTCAATTCTTTGATTCAAGGCGCGTTCTTGTTCCAGGGAGCGGCGTAAGTCTTCTTCTGCGGTTTGGAGGCGGCGATTTTGGGCTTGAAGCTGTTGATTGAGCCGACAGAGCTTAAGTTGATGTTCGACTCGTACCAGCACTTCTTCGACTTGAAACGGCTTCGTAATAAAATCGGCTCCTCCAACATTAAACGCGCGAATTTTGTCGATCGCGTCATTCAGGGCACTAATAAAGATCACTGGAATCTCTTGAGTGCTAGGGTTTTCTCGTAAGCGTTGACAAACTTCGTATCCATCCATACCCGGCATCGTGATATCCAACAGCACGAGATCAGGCGGTTGTGCCTGTACTCCCATCAGTGCTGTTGATCCGTTTGTAACACCACGAACTTCATAACCTTGTTCAGACAGCATTGCAGATAACAATCGTAAATTGTCCAAGGTATCATCGACTAGTAGAATGTCACCCTTGCTGTGATAGTTCATACCTTGTTTTGAGGAAGAATGAAGTGCGGATGGAACTATAAAAACTCTAACACTGTTCAGCAGTGAACTTGCGATTTACGTATGTTAAGCTTTTTACCGTTTTGTCACCCGAATGGGTAATTACACTTTATGCTAATGACCGATAGCATAAGCAAGATCTACAAACCATTCAGGTCAGTCTCCACTGAATATTCTAACAATTCACTAAACGATTCAATCGAGGAGTGTGGAAATGAAACCTCTCTCCGATCGGCTTTCAAGTTTCACAAAGCGATTATCCTTGCATCCGGTTTTAGTTGTTCCCTTTGTTCTACAAATCTCTTTAGCGGTCGGACTGACAGGCTGGCTATCTGTTCGGAATGGTCAACAAGCAGTGAATGATGTTGCTAGCCAGCTTCGCAGTGAGATTACTGCTCGGATTGAGCAGTATTTAGAAACTTATGTGACGACTCCTCATCAAATTAATCGCGTGAATGCAGATGCAATTCGTCTCAATCAACTCAATCTGCAAGACTTTGCTCAGTTAGAACGACATTTCTTACATCAAATTCAAATCTTTGAATCGGTAAGAGCAATCTATGTCGGCACTGAAGACGATGGTTCTCATATCGGTGCAGAGCGCGGAGATGATGGCACGCTTCAAGTAAAGGTTTCAGGAGAAGCAACCGGGCACGAAGTTCGATTCTACGCAGTGGATCAAAATCTCAACCGCACAACACTATTGAAAGCAAAACCGAACTTCAATGCTCGAATTCGTCCTTGGTATAGAACTGCGGTACAAAAAGGTAAAGCAAACTGGGGAGAAATTTACAAGCTATTTGCGGCTCCAACCTATGTGTTAAATGCCAGTTTGCCGATCTTTGACGATCGCAAAAATCTGATCGGTGTTGCTGCTGTTGATTTTTCACTTGAAAGAATCAGCAAATTCCTGAAAAGTCTGAACATTGGGCGTTCTGGTGAAACG
>JADEXW010000803.1 GCA_015206935.1 Pseudanabaenaceae cyanobacterium LEGE 13415
AGCTTTACTCTTACCAATTCCAGTCAGTCCACCAATTCCGCCGCCTGCTTGACTAAATTTTGCTAACCACACTAATGCACCTGCCATTGCTCCCATTGAAAGCAACATTCCCAATACACTCCCAGTAGACACTCGTTCATCAATAAACGGAATGCCTTGAGCGCGAAGTAAGTTTGGAAGATTTGGCTGGAATTGATCACTGATTGTATAGTATTGCTGTCCGCCAAATTCGGGTTTGAGACTGTATTCGATGCGATCGACTTTAATCGTGACTTGGGCAATTTGTCGGGCTTTAACTTGTTGCAGAAATTCGCGGTAAGCAGCTTGAGGAATCGTGTTCATGCGTGTTTGAGCGTTGAAGGGAATATGTTCATTCTCAAGGCTCAATTGTGCGATCGCGAGATGCAGTAACCGACCGATCGACGCGGGTTTTCCGAAATGAACTCTCGATCGAGTAGAGCTACTACTGCTCTTTAAGACGGATCACCGATGGTTCAATTTTCAAGCTTAATAACTGTCGCGCAAAGAACAATGCTACTAAGATACAGACAATACCATTCAACAATAGAGTATTCGGCGCTCCGATCCAAGTGGCTAATGTTCCCGATAGCAATTGACCAAACGGAGCAACTCCCAGAAATGACATCGTGAATAAGCTCATCACTCTTCCTCGCTTATCATCTTCCACGATCGTTTGTAGTGCGGTATTGCTGGCAGAGATTTGCAGAATTGTTCCAAATCCTACTAACATCATCGCTGGAATGGATAGCCAAACCAGTCGAGAGAGTCCAAAGCTAATTAATCCTGTACCCGCTAAAATTGGCGCGATCGCAATAATTTGACCTAATCCATTTACGGTCGATCGAGTAGTCATATAAGCCCCACCAATCAAGGCTCCAATCCCTGATGCAGCTAATAGGAAACCCAACAGATGAGCATCAACTCGAAGAACCTGAAGCGCCATTACCGGAGCTAGGATCGTATTCGACATAACCATCAAACTAAACACCGCCATCAATGTCAGAATCGATCGGATTTGAGCAGACTGAAAGGCATAGTTAAATCCTTCCTGAATCTGTTGAAGCGGCTTAGTTTGATTTCTCTTCTGCGGTTGCGCTCTAAGTTGCATCAACAATAATCCAGCGATTACAGCAACATAGCTCAGTCCATCAATCAAGAAACAATAACCTGCACCAATTCTGGCAATCACAATTCCCGCGATCGCAGGTCCAATTAATCTTCCTGCATTGACCATTGTCGAATTTAGCGCGATCGCACTCGCTAAATCTTTCGGATGCTCGATCATATCTTTAACAAAAGCTTGCCGCGTCGGAGCATCTACAACATTGATCAACCCTTGAGCAAATCCCAACCCTAACAACAACCCAATATTGATTGTTCCGCTCAAAGTAAAACCAGCAAGTGAGAGCGATTGCACCATCGATAAAACTTGAGTCGCGACTAGCAAAGAACGTCGATCGAAGCGATCGGCAAGCAATCCTCCAAACGGTGCAAGAAAAAAGTTCGGAACTTGCCCAACAAAGCTCACTAATCCCAAAATAAACGCCGATTCGGTCAACTGATACGCCACCCAAATGGTTGCCAGTTGCGTCATCCAAGTCCCAATCAGCGAGATTCCTTGTCCTGCGAAAAATAAACGGTAATTTCTCGATCGCAATGCCGGAAGCGTGAATTTCATGACAAAAAACAGCAAAATCTTGCCTTAATCTAAACCACCGCAGATTTCTTCAACGAACCCACTAGAATAAAGGATGATTTTTTGAAACGAAGGGCACGATCGATGCGGCTATCTCAGATGCTATTTGTCACGTTACGAGAAGATCCCGCCGAGGCAGAAATTCCCAGCCACAAGCTTTTAGTACGTGCGGGCTATATTCGGCGGATTGGTAGCGGGATTTATGCGTATCTGCCGCTGATGTGGCGTGTGTTGCAGAAAATTTCTCAAATCGTGCGCGAAGAAATGAACGCGACAGGCGCACAAGAATGTTTACTGCCTCAAGTTCAGCCTTCAGAATTGTGGAAGGAATCCGGGCGCTGGGATACCTATACCAAGGCAGAAGGTATTATGTTTTCGTTAGTCGATCGACAAGATCGCGAACTCGGTTTGGGGCCCACTCACGAAGAAGTGATTACGACGATCGCTCGCGATATGATTCGTTCCTATCGCCAATTGCCGCAAAATCTCTACCAAATTCAAACTAAATTCCGCGA
>JADEXW010000804.1 GCA_015206935.1 Pseudanabaenaceae cyanobacterium LEGE 13415
AAAGAGAACCAGCGCAATTCCATCGTTAAATAAACTTTCACCTTCTACGATCGTGATCAATCGCGATGGAACCGCCACCTCTTTGAACACTGCAATTACCGACACTGTATCTGTAATCGCCAAGGTCACTCCCGCCAACAATGCCGGAACCCAAGGCAACGCCAACCCGAACTTTAAGCCGATCGCAGTTACTCCCACCGCAATCAACACGCCCGGGCCCGCCAGCAGTAAGATCGGCATCAATGTACTTCGCAATCGTCGAATATCCGTATTAATCGCCGCCTCAAACAATAAAATCGGCAGAAACAAATTAATAATCAGTGCCGAATCCAGCCCAACTTTGCGCGGTAAAAATTCAGCGATCGCAACTCCCGCCAAAACCAATCCAGTAACATATGGAACCCGTAGCCGTCTCGACAACAATGCGACGATCGTTGCCACCAGCAGCAAAATAATCAGCACCGTCACCAACTGCGCGAACTGTCCCTGATCGCCCGTCGCGATCGCCAAAACTTGCTGTGTCATCATTTTGTGACTGTCTCACCCCGAATCGCCTCTAAAGACCATACTGGATTTAGGCGGAATTGCGTCAATTGCCATCCGCTCAAGAAAAACTTCCATTAAGATGTTCTTTTCCACACTGATTTGAGGATTAAAAGCAGTGAGTCCAGAAACCCTTGTAAAATCTCTCACTCCCGCCCCGTTTTCCCCCGCCGAATTTGACGAATACGTGATGACCACGTATGCCCGTTTCCCGTTGACCTTAGTTCGCGGTTCAGGCTCTCGCGTGTGGGACGACCAAGGGCGAGAATATCTGGATTTCGTCGCCGGAATCGCCACTTGCACCCTCGGTCACGCCCATCCCGCAATGATCGCAGCCGTCACCGAGCAAGCCCAAACCCTCGTCCACATTTCCAACCTCTACTACAACGAACCCCAAGGCGAACTCGCGAAATGGTTGGTCGAACATTCTTGTGCCGATCGCGCTTTTTTCTGTAACTCCGGAGCCGAAGCCAATGAAGCCGCAATCAAACTCGCCCGTAAATATGCCCACACCGTCCGCAACATCGCTAACCCCGTGATTATTACGGCAAACGCCAGCTTCCACGGACGCACCCTCGCAACCATCACCGCCACCGGACAGCCCAAATATCAGCAAAATTTCAATCCGCTCGTCCCTGGTTTCCATTACGTTCCTTATAACGATGTCGAAGCCCTGAAAAGCGCGATCGCCACTCTCGACCAATCCGAACCCCAAGTCGCTGCCATCATGCTCGAAGGCTTACAAGGCGAAGGCGGTGTCCGTCCCGGTGATCTCACCTATTTCCAAGCCGTCCGCCAACTCTGCGACGAAAAAGGTATTCTCCTGATCATGGACGAAGTGCAAGTCGGCATGGGACGCAGCGGCAAACTCTGGGGTTATGAAAACCTCGGTATCGAACCAGACATTTTCACCTCTGCAAAAGGATTAGGCGGTGGTGTCCCGATCGGTGCAATGCTCTGCAAATCTCACTGCAACGTTTTCGCCCCTGGAGATCACGCCAGCACCTTTGGCGGCAACCCATTCGCCTGCGCGGTCGCGCTTGCCGTCTGTCACACGATCGAGCGCGAAAATCTCCTTTCCCACGTTCAAGCCCGTGGCGAACAACTCCGTTCCGGTCTCACCCAAATCGCCCACAAATTCCCCACACTGATTTCAGAAGTCCGGGGCTGGGGGCTAATCAATGGTCTAGAACTCAGTGCCGACAGCAATTTCACCGCCGCTGATATCGTCAAAGTTGCAATCCAAGAAGGCGTTCTACTCGTTCCCGCAGGTGCCAAAGTCGTGCGCTTCGTCCCACCGCTGATCGTCACTGCTGAAGAAATTGATCGTGCCCTTGCCGCCATCGATCGCGCTCTCACCGTCTTAAGCTAGCCAATTTTTTGCCAAAAGTCCTTGATTGCCTATAATAGAGGACTGTGACGAATCCTAATCTAAAGAATCGGAGATCAACTCATGGCACGTCGATGTCAACTCACTGGCAAAAAAGCCAATAACGCAATGGCAGTGTCCCACTCACACCGCCGCACCAAGAAACTCCAAGAAGTCAACCTCCAAGTGAAGCGCATTTGGTGGGAAGGTGGCAAACGCTTTGTCAAACTCCGTCTCTCCACCAAAGCAATCAAAACCTTAGAACATAAGAGCCTCGAAGCTTTCGCAAAAGAAGCAGGCATCGATCTCAGCCGCCTC
>JADEXW010000805.1 GCA_015206935.1 Pseudanabaenaceae cyanobacterium LEGE 13415
AAAATGACAGTCGCATCAGAATCCATCATTGCAGAAGAAATCGAAGCAGGACGAATTGCACTACCAGCGATGTCTAAATCAGAGGTTAGCAATGCGGTGAGTCCTGCTTGAGTCACGATCGATTGAGCAATAATAAACACGCGGATCATGCGGCTTGTGGCTCAGTTTGGCGGCTTTCTAAGATAACGTTTCGGCTCAGATGTTGCCCACCTCGAAGAAATTCAAGCTGCAAACCGTCTCCCACAGTCGAGTTTTGCAAAATCCAGAAGAGTTCGTTCTGAGATTGAAACACTGTGCCACGAACTCCAATTAAGATGTCTCCGGGAAGCAATCCTGCATTTTCCGCTGAACTCTGGGGTTCGATCGAGGTAATTAACAATCCATAAGCGGGACGACGAGCAATGATCACTCGAACAAATTGAAGCTCAACACCCAAATAAGGCTGATCGCCCATATTCTTAAGGAACTGTTCAACCGTTTTGCTAGGAATTGCTAATCCTTTACCATTCATAATCATGGTATTGATGCCAATGACCTCGCCTTTTGCATTAGCAAGTAAACCTCCAGAATTACCGGGGGCAAGTCGAATATCGGCTTGAATCCAAGCATTTTTTGACTCGATCGTATGAACAATTCCTGCTGTGACCGCACTCATTCTTCCGCCCGGATTTCGACTGCAAACACTAATTCTGCAACGCGGATTTGCTCGGAATCTCCGATAGTAATCGCAGGTAAGCTAGTCGCATCAACTTGGAGTGCAGCTAAATCACGCTGTGAGTTCCGACCTTTGATTGTTGCTGAGAAAGTTCGACCGTCTGAGAGTTCAACCGTTACATCTTGACCGCGAACAACATGATCATTGGTGATGATTAAACCATTCGATCGCCAAATCACACCCGATCCAAATCCGCGTCTGCCCACTCGAACTTGTACAGTTGATCGACGAAGCGGTTCTACAATTGCCGCAAAGCTTTCTGTGAGTGACATTAACCATTCCTCCCTGGTCTTTCTCCAACAATGATGGTTTTTTCCGTCAACACCCCACCCCGAACAATTTTCGCGCTCAAGGGCTGTCCCACTTGTTCAGAACTCAACAGGGCATGAACATCAGTCACATCTTCGATCGAGCTATCATTCAACGCGACCAAAATATCACCCAGCAACACACCCGCCTGATCCGCAGGCGCACCCGGTTCGACGCTGACAACAATTACGCCACCAGGACTTGAAAGATTTAGCGATCGATAAAGTGCTTCCGGTAATCGAATCGCCTGCATTCCTAAGCCTAAATATCCGCGTGCAATTCGTCCGGTTTGCAGCAATTGATCTAACACTCGATCGACCATTGCTGCTGGAATCGTTAACGGTAAATGTCGCGCCCCTGCTGTATTAATTCCCAGCACTTGTCCTTCAGGATTGATCAATGCACCACCCGAAAACCCCGGATACATCATTAGTGCAGGTTGGATTAATTGTGCGATCGCGCTTCTCGATCTCTTCCCATGTCGATGATGCGAATATTGCCATCCTTCGCTAATCGAACTGACAATGCCCATACTGGCACTGGTCGAACCTTCTGCACTTCGGGAAACAGCAAGAACAATTTGACCCACTTTGGCTTGAGTTGAATCCGCAATTTCAGCCGTGGGAAGGTCGTCTGTTTCGAGACGAAGCACCGCAAGATCCATTGTTGAATCTCGTCCTGCGATCGATGCGGATGTCGATCGACCATCAGGTAAGATCACGTTAATTTCTTCGTCCTGTTGGATCGTGTGATCTGCTGTAATAATCAGGTTTTTGCGCCAGTGAATCCCACTGGAGGTACGTCTTCTACGAGCATTGACCGCTACGATCGAGCGAGATGCTTTTTCAACTGCATCTGATAGCTGATTCGAGAACGCCAACGCTGATAAGGTTGAATCTGTCATAGAGTTAAGGGTTAAACGATTTCCTGTTTCCAGAATGCCGTAACCCTCTCGCAAGCAGCATCAGAGATTCGGGTAGAACTTGACCTAGACAAATGGCTAGGATTAAATCCGAACCAGAACCGCGATCGAGAATCATTCGCTTTTGTAGCTTAATCTGAGTTCGATCGAGCGTTTTGCTTCGTTGTAGTCGGCTGAAGCCCCCTAAACCCCCCATTCTGGGGGACTTTGATTCTTGTTCCCCCAAACTTGGGGGTTAGGGGGCTTCCCGCATCTGTAGCACTCAAAAATCAATTTGATATGA
>JADEXW010000806.1 GCA_015206935.1 Pseudanabaenaceae cyanobacterium LEGE 13415
ATTGTAGAGACGCGAACACCAAAGGTGCAGCGAAGCTCCTAATCGCGTCTCTACGGGGATGTCGCGGTGGAACGTTACAAATTAACGAATTGACCCCCAATGCTGATCGCACGATTCTCGATCGACCCTAAATTGAACTGGTAAACGGTGAAGAAAACATGATCCTTCTCCGTGATATAACCTTGTGCAATATAGGATTTGAGAGAGTTGGGAACAATTCCACCTAAATCACACGCCATCTTTTGAGCAGATGGAAGAGTGCGCTGGGTGCAAACCCGACTTTGCCAATTCTGAATCAAATACTCAGCGTAAGCCTCTTTTGACGAACGATTTAACATTGCTAACATCGTCGCTACGATCGATACCCCAATCAACATAGATTTCATCATGATTCTCCGGTAGGTTGGTCGAGTGAAGAATGGGCATTCAATTGATGCTGCTGAATCTCCGTCAAACGGGTTTGAACCCGATCGAGGCAGTGATCACATTCCTGAATCAAAGCCACATAGCGCCCCCGAATCACGCTTAACTCTCGATTACAAGCAGTTTCTAAACGCTCCAGTTGCGTCTCGAACCAGTGCTGCTCACGCGCTTCGACTTGATGAGGCGTACCGATTCTGATCACAGGAGGCTTCTTGTGCTGTAGCTCGATCGATGCCTGATTGAACTGATCACATCGCTCAACCAGTAAACGATCGCACTCTTGAGCTAACTCTTGTCGCCGCTGCTGAAAATAAGCAATCTGAGCATCAAGCTCAACCATTTCCTTAGTGGTCAGACTGCTATTCGGATCGTCTTTCGTCAACCAATCGATATAGTGATCGATCTTGAATTCAGTGAATTCTAAATCACTTGGAATCAACTTCAAATTAATCAGTGTTCTCGCGATCGAGTTCATGATGGTATTGCTCCTTTAATTCATCACGACAGTTTGGTAGATTCACATAGGTCGATTGGAAATTTGCAATCAACCACAGCAAGGTCATCGGAAACAGAGCCGCGAACACTCTCAGCACTTGGCTTTCCTGTTTGAGAAGCTCGAACGCGATCGCACCTTCGATCAACGTTGCTCCAATTGCAAATACGATCGTGAACAAAGCAGGCTTGAGACGATGTTTTGCCTCAACTTCTTCGACCAATTCCAGTTGCACCTCGGTATAGAGAGCGTCAGGATCGAGCTTTTCCATTGGACTTCTCCGGTGATAAGCGAGAGGACAAGATTTCGCGAACCTGGTTGGTATTCCGTCTCAGCTTCAAATCAGTTAAGATTTCTGCTGCCGCTGATTCGGTGTAATAGCAAGCCACTCCACCACCGAGTAGTCCGATCGAGAAAGCAATATCACTGCCTCCCGCTTGAATCGCTAACAAACGAGGAGCCAAACTAAAGGTGAATGCTCCTAATGCAAAGACCAGAAGCTTCAAACAAACTTGCTCATCCCGACTCAACCGTCTCCGGCTCAGTGCTTGCAATTCTTCGATTCGGGACTGTGCAAACTGTCTTCGGGCTTCCTGGGCAAGTGCAGCAAACACATGCGCTCGATATTCCTCTGGAAGACTCAAGATAATTTCAGGTGAAAGGTTGCGCCATCGCGCTAAACGAGTTCGTCGATCGATCATCAGGAAATCTCCAGACTCTAAGGTTTACGTGCCAAATCAAAAGCCCACTTCAATCCGTTGTCACTGTCCCGATAAGGAATAATCCGTACTTCAGGAATGCCCTGAAAAACCGCAGTCCATTGACCTTGAAGCGCTGCTTCTGAACCCACAATTAAGACAGCGTCATGGTTACTGACACTCTTTTGAATCCATTGTTTGATTTGCTGCCAATCGATCGCGCTTTGTCCCTCTGCAACTTCCGCAGCTTGAATCACAAAAATCGCAACAATTGCAGCTTGCTTGTTCTGTAATTGCAAATGATGGACTTGAGTTGCCCAATTCTGAATTGCAGTCATTAGCGATGTTCCAAGAGCCTTTCCAATGCTGGGATCAGGTTCAAGAATGCGATCGCAGCGTTTTCGTAACTCATTCTGCTGCTGCGGTTGATAGATCAGGTTCTGCCAGAGCGCTGCTTGATCTGCAAATTGTGCATCTGCGATCGCATCTCTGGAGTTAAGAAATGTAAGCCGCTTTCGACAGAGGGCTACAACCTCGGTTCGGAAGGGTTGATTAGATGCCGACACATCGACATACATAGTATTAATGATGCTAGGAGGCTTGAAGAAGAT
>JADEXW010000184.1 GCA_015206935.1 Pseudanabaenaceae cyanobacterium LEGE 13415
GTGCGGGCGCTTCTTGGTATCCGATGTGCTATGACTATCCAGTTGAACAGCGCCAAGAACTATCAAAACGAAAGCGACTGGCAAAATTAAAGTATGTTGCAAGTGCGATGAATGTTGTGGAGCCGATTGTAGCTGTTCCGTTTGCAGGGCCTCCTTGTTTTCTCGATCGAGAGTTACAGCAATACAACTCAGAGATGCAAGACGGCATTTTCCCCGATCCACAGCAAATCATCGATTGGTTGACCGAGCAAGGCTACACACAAACAGAGCT
The DNA here is from genome assembly GCA_015206935.1 of Pseudanabaenaceae cyanobacterium LEGE 13415. GTDB lineage: Bacteria > Cyanobacteriota > Cyanobacteriia > Leptolyngbyales > Leptolyngbyaceae > Leptolyngbya. Next base: position 272 of record JADEXW010000184.1, read on the forward strand.
ATTACTGCCGGGTGATGCGTGGAATACTGTAACTCGCACGAAAACATCCGATTCGGCTTGGAAAGACTTTTCATTTCGTGATCCTGCGTATTTAGAAACGTATGCTCAACGGCGATCGCAATCCATTGCTGCGGTGTACGATCGCTATCCCGAACCTAGCGAGTCACTTTGGCAAGCCTTTCAAACTTACTCCGATCGATTGCTGCAACTCAATGCTTATTTCAATCAGCGGATTGATATGCGGGTTGGATTTGAAATTCTTGGAACTGGGGGCGGACAATGGGCAGTAGACTTTCGCTCTGCCTCTCAAGGTGTCTTTGATGAACTGGGTGACTGTCAGTATGGCTATCGGTTTGAGTCTCGATGGTTGCCGCCGCTGCTCGCTGGTAAATTGCCCTGGGAGGACTTCTTTTTGTCGCTCAGATTTCAAGCATGGCGCAACCCAGATGTTTATAACGATCATCTACTGGGTTTGCTTAAGTTTGCTCATGGAGATGCACTCCAGGCCGTTGAAGCTTATGAAACTTCATTTGATGCACAAGAGCAAATGATTGTTCATGCAAATAGACAGCGTTATCAAGTTCAGCGCCGTTGTCCTCATGCGGGAGTCGATTTGCTTGAGGCTGGAGAAGTTTTGCCCGGAGGAGTTTTGCGCTGTCTCGGTCATCATTATGAGTTCGATTTGGACAGTGGACAGTGCATCACAGGAAAATGTCGATCGCTCAACACTAAAAAACTGTCACTAAAAAACTGTCTTAGTGGTTCCAACGATGAAAAACACCAAACTGATTGTCTTTGATTTAGATGATACATTGTTTCCAGAACACGAATTTGTTTACAGCGGCTTTCATGCGATTAGCGAATGGATGTTAGACCACTATTCAGTCTTTAGCTTCTTTGATGTCGCGTGGGAGCTATTCCAAGCAGGAAAACGAGGCACAATCTTTAATCAGACCTTAGATCGCTTAGGCGTGAACTATGATTGTGAACTAATTGCTCAACTCATTCAGGTTTACCGAGACCATAAGCCCAAGATTAAACTCCACGAGGATGCAGAGTGGGCAATCAAGTTTTTCAAAGACTACAGATGTACAGGTTTAATTACAAATGGCTTTCTGCATACTCAGCAAAACAAAGTTAGAGCGCTGGGAATTGAATCGATGTTGGATCAAATCATCTATTGTGATGTGTTTGGCGCTGAGAATTGGAAGCCAAGTTCTGTTCCCTATCAGAAAATGATGGAATTTACAGGCTTTGAAGGGAGTGAGTGTCTCTACATTGGAGATCATCCCTACAAAGATTTTATAGGTGCAAAAAAGTTAGGTTGGATGACACTGAGAATTTGTCGATCGGATGGTGAGTATGCCCAAATGAGTGCAGATGTTGGCAAAGATGCTCACTGTAAGATTACATCATTGTACCAACTCGCACATCTCTGCTAACACGCTACGAATTCTGCTTTGCAACTTGTTCCTAATATCATCAGGCACTATGCTAATTGGAGACAATGAAATCGCTCGAAAAGCGCAACGAAACCGCGCTCGTCTGCGCCCAGTTGAGGTCAATCGTTCTAAAGGTCGATCGCGGCATCCAATCTTTCTCTCCCCGCCGCATTTAGGGGAACCAGAACTTGCTTATGTTCAAGAAGCGTTTGACACGAATTGGATTGCTCCAGTGGGACCCCACATCGATGCGTTTGAACAGGAATTCTGTCAAGCCGTTGGGGTACAACATGCAGCAGCAGTTAGCTCTGGAACAGCAGCATTACATCTTGCACTGAGATTAATCGGGATACAACCAGGCGACGAAGTGTTTTGCTCAACGCTAACATTCATTGCTTCTGCAAATCCCATCACTTACTTAGGTGCAAAACCTGTGTTTGTGGATAGCGATCGACAATCTTGGAATCTTGATCCGGAGCGCTTCCAAACCGCAATTCATCGCCGCGCCAAACAAGGTAAATTACCAAAAGCGGTTCTACTCGTGCATTTGTATGGTCAAAGTGCTGATATTGATCCGATTTTAGAAATCTGCGATCGCTATGAAATTCCGTTGATCGAAGATGCCGCAGAAGCACTAGGGGCAACTTACAAAGGTCGATCGCCCGGAACATTCGGACGCATGGGTATTTACTCATTCAATGGCAATAAAATCATCCCAACTTCTGGTGGTGGAATGCTAGTGTCTAATGATGCAGATTTGATTGCTAAAGCGAAATTCTTTGCAACACAAGCACGAGATGTTGCGCCTTACTATCAACATTCCGAAATCGGTTACAACTATCGATTGAGCAATGTGCTGGCTGGAATTGGACGGGGACAGTTGAGAGTCCTTTCAGATCGCGTTGCGGCTCGTCGTTGGAACTATGAATTTTATCAGCAAGCTTTTGCGAATCTACCTGGGATTGAGATGATGCCAGAGGCAGATTATGGTATTTCAACGCATTGGCTTTCTTGTATCACAATTGATCCAGAGCAATTTGGAGTCGATCGTGAACAAGTTCGGCTGGCTTTAGCAGAACAGCAAATTGAGTCGCGTCCGGTTTGGAAACCGCTGCATCTCCAACCTGTGTTTGCTGATTGTGAAGCGATCGGAGGCAATGTGGCTAAAAAACTATTTGAAACAGGGCTGTGCTTGCCTTCTGGCTCGAATCTTGCTTTAGAAGACCTAGAACGTATCGTTGAAATCATCGTTGATTTGCACTTGGGCAAGACAAGACGTATTGAGCAAAGAGCATAAACCTCCTGCATCAATATCTACTGTATTTCATTTACCAAGGTATTGATGCAGAAAGTCTCATATTCATCGAGTTAACGTTTCGTGTTGGGAACTGAAACTATGCTACTCCAACAGTTGATGCGGCTAAAAAACCGTCACTTTTTTCTGATTGATGCTGCTATTTTTGCGATCGCGCCAAAGTTAGCATTGATTATTCGCTTAGATGGTCACATTCGGTTACAGCCATTTTTGCCTGGATTAATCTGGGCAACGATTCTATTTTTGATGATTAAACTATCGCTACTCTATTTTTCCGGCTTCTACCGACGATGTTGGCGCTATGCAAGTATTGATGAATTGCAGCAAATTGCAATGGTTTTTTCTGCCACGATCGTTCTGGAAACGCTGCTATTTTCGATTCCACACCCAACTTTACCGAATACGACTATCTTTGATCTTCCGCGATCGCTCCCTTTACTCGATGGCATGATTAGCTTTGCGCTGGTAGGAATTGTTCGCTTTAGTGTTCGGACTGCTGAACGGGTGTACCAACGGAAACAGCGATCGTATCGCAACACGAGAATTCTGATTGTTGGAGCGGGTGGAGCAGGAGTTTCACTGGTTCAGGAGATGAATCGCACTCCATCATTAGGACTGCATCCGGTGGCTTTTATTGATGATGATCCCACAAAATTGAACCTCAAAATTCACGGTTTACCCGTAGTCGGCGATCGAGCATCGATTCCTGAAATGGTGCGGAAATGCAAGATTCATCGAGTGATCATTGCAATGCCAACTGCCTCAGGTGAGACGATTCGAGACATTGCCGAAATTTGTCAGCAAACTGGAGTACAAACCAGCACACTGCCGAGCATTCATGAAATTCTCAACGGTCGAGTTTCGCTGAGTAATGTCCGGGATGTACAAATCGAGGATTTACTAAGACGCGCTCCAATTGAAATGGATGTGCAGCAAGTCTCAGATTTTATCAGTGGGAAACGAGTGCTAATTACGGGTGCAGGAGGCTCGATCGGGAGTGAACTGTGTCGGCAAATTCTGAAGTTCCAACCGTTGGAAATGATTCTGGTGGGACATGGAGAAAATTCAGTTTTCAACATCCAGCAAGAACTTGAAAAAACGCTGTCTAGTTTCGTTGCATCTGAGCAGATGTGTGTTCCTCGGTTGGTTAGCTTTATTGCGGACATTCGATTTATCGATCGATTAGAACATGCTTTTGAGTACTATCATCCGCAGATTGTGTTCCATGCTGCGGCTCATAAGCATGTGCCGATGATGGAATTGAATGCTTGTGAAGCGATTACGAACAATGTTCAAGGAACAAAGAATCTGCTGAACCTGGCACTGAAGTATGATGTTGAGCATTTTGTGATGATCTCAACGGATAAAGCGATTAATCCAACAAACATCATGGGTGCAAGTAAGCGAGTAGCAGAAATGCTCGTTTTGCAAGCTGCTCGCGAAAGTAAAAAGCCTTATGTAGTCGTTCGATTTGGTAATGTTCTGGGAAGTCGTGGCAGTGTTGTTCCAACATTTAAGCGTCAGATTGCTCAGGGCGGTCCAGTAACGATTACACACCCGGAAATCTGTCGCTACTTCATGACGATTCCCGAAGCGGTGCAATTAGTTCTCCAAGCTTCTGTTATTGGCAAGGGCGGCGAAGTCTTTATGCTGGATATGGGACAGCCTGTAAAGATCGTAGATTTAGCGAAGGAACTGATTCATCTTTCTGGGTATAGACTGGGTGAGAATATTGAAATTGTGTTTACTGGTTTGCGTCCTGGGGAGAAGCTATTTGAGGAGTTATTTATCCCAGGTGAACAGTATGAGTCCACTCAGCATGAAAAGCTGTTTGTGGTAAAAAATGCAAGTGGATTTGTGCCTGAAACGCTTGATTTTGTCGTGAGTGCGTTGTATCGATCAGCGGCTCGAAATGATATGAATGCGATCGTCTTTTTGTTAAAGCAGATTGTTCCAGGTTATCAACCGAGTCTTTCACCTGTTCATTCTACGATCGAGCCTTCTAAGGTTGTTTCTTAAGTCGTTATTTCGATGATAAAAATCACCCTTGCCTACGTTGAATACGATAGGCAGGGGCTTTTTAGTCGATCGCTTCGTTTTGGGGAGGGGTTGTGCCCCCTAAATCCCCCAGAATGGGGGACTTTGAAGCAAGAAAGCGCTTTGGAATTCTAGAATTTTTTCTACCTCAAAGTCCCCCAAACTTGGGGGATTTAGGGGGCATTAGCCGCCCGAAACGAAGCGAAAACAAACAATAGAAATTGAGATTTAGGGAGCTTTCAAACCCTATTCGTAACAAACTCTATTCGTAACTAAGAGACGATCGCAATTTTCTGAGCTGGACGATAGTTCGGAAACACTCGATTCAACTGTTGATCCTTCAAAGCCATTTGTCTTTCTAACACACTAATCACCACATCTCGGAAATCAGTCACAACAGGCAAATCGCGCCCCTCATTCAATTGATTCGCTTCAAGTCCGCGCCACTCTCCATACAGTTGCCCTCCACGAACTCTACCACCCATCACCCACATCACATTCCCATGCCCGTGATCTGTACCTCCATTTCCATTCTCACGCACAGTTCTACCAAACTCAGACATCACAAGGATCGTTGTTTGGTTATAAGCACTCCCAAGCTCTTGTTGCAATGTTGCTAACCCTCGTCCCAATGCTTGTAAACGGTTTGCTAATTGTCCTCGCTCGCTTCCCTGATTGATATGGGTATCCCAACCTCCCACCGCTAAAAATCCCAGTTCAACTCGTGCATCTCGTACCATCACTCGCGCCAATCGTTGAGCATCCACCGCCAATCGATCGGGCAATGCAGCTCCATTGTTCGCCATCTGCATTTCCGTTTCTAAATCCTGCATCAATGCTTGTCTTGCAGCTTTACCTTCTTGGTAAGACTGGCTCAATGTATCTGTATTGCTGTACAGTCGATCGAAGGCTTGGGACACTTGAGGACGATCGAGAACTAAGCGATTCGTTGCCCGTCGTCCAGATGCTAATGTTGCGACAGGCATTTGTCCAGCCAAAATTCGGGGAGTCGTTGTACCAACATTCACAGCTTGAATCGGATTGCGTCCAGAAAGCGTTGAAAGGAGTCGATTCATCCAACCCTCTGGAGTCGATTTAGTTCCCGGTGTTCCGCTTTCCATATAGTCCTGAGCATCAAAGTGCGATCGCGTATTATTCGGTGATCCACAGGATTGCACAAATGCTAATGTTTTCTGATTCCACAGTGGCATTAACGTTGCTAACGATGGATGCAAGCCAAATCGATCGTCAAGTGCGATCGCGCCTCCTTCTTTTCCAGGTTGTGGAATTGCAATCCGTGGACGTGCCTCATAGTAAAGGGTTTCACGGTATGGAACAATCACACTTAATCCATCGATCGCGCCTCGTAGAAAGACAACAATCAGCCTTTGATTGTTAGAGGATTGAGCATTCGATCGAAATGCCCAACTATCAGCGCTAATCGCAATAAAAGTCGAGGCAGAACACAGTCCAGCTTTAAGAAAATGACGACGGTGCATAGTTAAATCAAAGATAGAGTGAACTAACGGCGCATAAATTCGGGACTACCAAGAACTAAAGCCGATCGCAGATTTGGAGGACTTTGAGCGATCGCGCTTCGGGTCTGATCTGAAAAGCGATCGCCCAAGGTTTTCATCAGTTGATTGGCATCGATTGGATTGTTCCTAGAAACTTGAATTGCACTCGATGAAGCTGATTGCACCTTGTCTTGCTGTCTAAGAAACTGTCCACGAGAAAATGCAGTGGCAAAACTCAATCGTCGAGTCATTGCATCTGGATTCAACCAAGCCGCTTCGGTGTTTTTGTAACCCTCTGGCGTTTGACAACCATATATCGGCATTCCCAATTGTTCTAGAGTTGCTTGAATTCGACGGACATCGGTGACTTCCGTTCCGGTCGCTCTCATGGCTGAAACGACATACTGATAGGGTGTTTTGAACTTACGATCGAAGGACTGACTATCCCAAAACTCGGAACTTTTGAACAAAGTCTCTAACACGGAGCGAATGTTGCCATCGGTTGCAAGAAAGCGCTGAGATAATCGATCGACTAAAGCCTGTGGTGGTTGATCACTGACAAAGTATTGTGCAAGCTTAAAGCTAATCTGTCGAGCCGTTGAAGGATGCTTTGCCAGAATGTCCAAGGCTTGCTGCCCTTCCTTGATCCCACTGCCTTTGATTGATTGTCCTAGAAAAGTTTTGTCACTAAAATCATGACGATTCTCATCAAAAACAAATCCAGAAGGATCACTACCTGGACGCGAATGCGATAGTCCCCAACCTGTAAAGATCCTCGCCAGTGTTACGACATCCTGCTGCGTGTATCCACCATTCACACCAATTGTATGTAGCTCCATTAACTCTCGTGCATAGTTCTCATTCAGTCCCTTGAACCGACCCCGCACCCCTGGACTATCTGGATTTGTATTTTGCCAGTTATCCAAGTAATAGAGCATTGCAGGATGTCGGGCGGTTGCTTCTAATAAGTCCCGAAACCTTCCCAAAGCATGGGGACGAATCGCAGTATTTTCGTATGCTCCAACCCAAAGACGAGTTAGACCCTTGCCAGAAAAGACATTGAAGTGATTAAACCAGAAGTCCACCATCTGTTCTTGAAGTTGTCGATCGCTGTTTACGGCTCTGAGCAATCGCGCTTGAATCGCTTCTTCGAGAATTTGACGACGAATGTTGCGCTGTTGCAGTTGATTCGCTTGTGGATCTCCTTGTTGAGAACGGGGATTGAACTGTCGATGCCATTGATACAGTTCAACTGGAGTCTTTTGCAAAGTGGTGAGTTGATCGATTTGTTGAGTGAGTTCAGGTGATTCTGAGGATGGATTCAATTGCTGTTGAATGTATCGATCGATTCCTAGTCGAGTCATGCGATCGAGGTCTCCCGGACGAATCCCATAACTCATCCGATTCAACACATGCAGCACTTTGGAATCAATGGAAGTCGTTTGACCTGGTGTAACTATCGCGATACCAAGAACAATCGATAAACCGATCAACAATGCTCTAAACTTTTTGAGCCGAAAGACTGCGAATCTGTGGAAAGTGACCAATGGATGAGCCTCCTCGATCGACAGTAGCTATTAGACGCGACAACAAGAAAATCCGTTCAAAATCTGATCTAACGATGCAGACAAGGAGCATTCATAAGGGTCTATTCCTGTTACCATCCGGTAGTTTTAGCGTATTCTCCTTTGATAGTCTTGTCACTTTGCCAATTAGATGTTCAATCTAACCGATCGTTTTTGCTCGTGTTAGATGCTCGATCGTGGGCTGAACTGGCAAGAGTTGAACTGCCTTATCATCTAACTTTTGATTTTCATGGACAATATTTTGATTCGGCTACAACCATTCAGCATCTTCATCGTTAGGAGCATTGCCGATTTGTTCAAGTCACGTTAAAGATAATAGGAGCGTGTAGAGACAAATCCCTGGTTATGAATTCTAGAGTTCTAAAGCAAGAAGCCAACGCACTTTACAAAGCACTATCGCCGCTATTGACGCTCGATCGCCGATTTGCAGAAGTGATAGTGCGGGATTTGGCGCGACTGGTGCAGCAATGTGCGCGATCGTATGGAAAAGTTCAATCCTCTGAACTGCTCGCGTTTCTTGTCGTGTATGCGCTGATTAAACAAGATGCTGAAAAACTCAATGTAGCGATTAATCTTTGGGAAACAGCGAAGCGAACTCAATACGAAAAAACAACGCTGCAAATTATTTTAGACTTAACTCAGGATCAGTCTGAAACATTTTTATTGCCTTCAATTTTGAATCAATTAGATGAAGAAAAAGGCACGAATTATTTAGGCACAACGACGAACGCGATTTATAAATTTGCTCAAGCGATCGTAAAAGCGGATGAGACTGTTAGTTTGCAAGATTTGGACACACTATCGCAAATTTGGCAGAGACTTCACTCTTATCAACCCCTTGCAAATTATCAGGCTGGATTCGCTAC
>JADEXW010000807.1 GCA_015206935.1 Pseudanabaenaceae cyanobacterium LEGE 13415
TGATTGAATTCTGCTTTAGCAAAAAAGATCGTGTTGCGAAACTGAACTTCTCGACCAAAATTTGCACTCGCGAAATTCATCGGCAAACTAAATCGAGATTGTGACAAGTCCGCACCAGATGGAAATTGAATCCCTTGCGCTTCAAATCGATTCAGAAAAAATGTATTGGTTAAATCTGCAAATCCTGTAATTCGAGTTTGTACCAATTTGATTGGTGCGCGAAACACAGTTAATTGCAGCGGTGTGATCGTTTCTGTTGGTTTAATTAATAACGATTGCGATAACGTACTTAATCGATAGAGTCTTCTACGATCGCGCTTCAATTGTTCCTGTTCCGCAAGGGTGAACAATTTCGATAACGCGGCTCCATCATAAATCGGCGCACGTAAGCCTAATTTACTCGTGGTAAAGTCCCCTTCAATTACTGAATTGCTCAAATCTAATCCCAGCGGTACTCCTGGTTTTTGCAATTGTGCCTGTACCAAACTGTAAAACTGGTCTCGGAATGCCGCATTTTCAGGACGAAGATCGATCGACATTCGCTTCAAATCCACCATGCGCGTCCCTTCACTGGGAATCGGCGATCGCAATCGTTCCTGCAACAATTCCAACGTTAAAGGCACTCGTTCCAACGGAGCCGCATCAACGGAAACCGCACCAAACCAAATCAGAATTGCAACAAGAACGGTAAAAAACCAGCGCACAGCAGACCTAAAACTCTCTGTCTGTTTATACCGAAGAACGATCGCACTGATCACAACTTTTTTGCTCCATTCTCGATCAGAGAAATATCATGCTAGAGACTCATAATCAAAATCTTTCTTATGGCAGAGTTCCGAAACTCGCGCCAATGTTCCTGAAGCGGATCATAGTTCTCTCTATTTGAAGCCCCATGAAAACAAAACACATTGTCCTGAGAAACCTGAACGCAACGACGCGCGACTTTTTTTCAGGTCCCGCAAGTTCTGAACCTTCACCCGCCGAATCTCCCAGCCTTCAAGTCGCGATCGATGAATTGGAGCGCAAAGATATTAGCTCCTTAAATCGTGATCCGAATGTCGTTGCGATCGCGCCTGTGATGCCGATGAAACTGATTCGTCCGGTGGATGTAGAAAGCACTGAACTCGAACCCACCGTCGAAAACATTGCCAATTTGACGGCTGCAAGCAAATCGACTGCGAAACTGACTTGGGGCGTTCAAGCAGTAGGAGCCGATACCTCACCGTTTACAGGAGAAGGTATCGTCGTTTCAGTGCTGGATTCGGGAATTGATGCGTCTCATCCCGCCTTTGCTGGTCTGGAAATCATTCAAAAAGACTTTACAGGCGAAGGAGATGGCGACAAAGATGGACACGGCACTCACTGTGCTGGGACAATCTTTGGACGTGATGTGGATGACACTCGGATTGGAGTTGCGCCTGGTGTGACGAAAGCTTTAATCGGGAAAGTCATCGGACAAGAAGGTGGCGGCAGTGACCAGATTGCAGATGCAATCCTGTGGGCAATGGACAATGGTGCAAACATCATTTCCATGTCGCTAGGGATTGACTTTCCGGGATTTGTGCAATTCTTTGTCGGACGCGGTTTACCGATCGAGCTTGCAACTTCCCGCGCTCTTGAAGGCTATCGTGCAAATATTCAACTGTTCCAGAGTTTGGCTGGACTTGCAAAAGCTCGATCGTCGTTCGCTCAAGCCACGATCTTCGTCGCAGCAGCAGGAAATGAGAGCCGTCGTCAAACCAATAAAGATTGGGAAATTGCCGTCGCGCCTCCTGCGGTTTCAGAAGGAATCATTTCGGTGGCGGCGCTCGCACGAGGCACATCCGGATATACGATCGCGCCGTTCTCGAATACGGGTGCAAATCTTTCAGGGCCGGGTGTACAAGTGCTATCTGCGAAAGCGGGTGGCGGTTTAGTTGCGCTGAATGGGACAAGTATGGCGGCTCCTCATGTCTCTGGGATTGCGGCACTTTGGGCAGAAAAACTGACGAAGAGTGGACGATTGAATGCGATGGATTTGACATCGCGTGTAATCGGAAATTCGACTTCAGAAGGCATCGCGGCGGGATTCGATCCGTTTGATGTCGGTGCAGGCATGGTTCGAGCGCCTCAGAGTTAAGTCGCTTTAAGGGCTGAAAAAGTTTGTGTCACTCCGGCACAGCTTTTTCGGCGCGATAATAGAAGTCGATCGTCTTTTCCAATTTGGGAGGTATTATGC
>JADEXW010000808.1 GCA_015206935.1 Pseudanabaenaceae cyanobacterium LEGE 13415
GTTCCTGCCCTGGGAGATCTTGGCAGCGTTTTACGATTTTTGCCAGTCTTTTATCACTTACCTCGATCGCATGATCAACGCCACTTTTTCCCCGAAATTCAAACTGAACTTTCGAGCCTGTAATATTCACATGCTCATCGTGCAGTGTCGTTAACCCATAAGAATTATTCGTTTTCGCGTATTCCTCATTTCCAACTCGAATCCGCGTCAATTCCATCAGTTTAAGAACAGTCGCTAAAACCTTCTGTTTCGGCAATCCATGTAGAGATAAATCATGCTCGATCCGGCGGCGAATCTCTGGTAATGCTTGACTAAAGGCAATCATTCGAGTAAATTTGGTTTGATCGCGAATCGATCGCCAAAGCGGATGATATCGATATTGCTTGCGTCCTTTGGCATCGCGTCCGGTTGCCTGCAAATGTCCATTCTCAAGCGGACAAATCCACACATTCTGATAAGCAGGCGGAATTGCAAGAGAATTAATTCGCTGGATCGTTTTCTCGTCTTTAATGCGATCGCCATTCGGCTCAAAATAAATAAAACTTTTGCCCGATCGCTTCCGCTGAATTCCTGGCATTTCATCGGTCACATAGTGCAACCCGACCGCTTCAGCAGACTCGATCGGATCACTGGGAATTTCTACGGGAAGCTCTTCGACAGCTAAGTTCATGATTTCAAATATGGATCAACACAGTTCAACCGTATCGAATTCAACTTCGTTTGAAATCTACAGCGAAGTATAGTCTTAAAGGTTGAGGAGAAGAGCAATGGAAATCAATCTTCCTGATGTAGTGGCAGAAGTGAGCGCTGTTTTTGAACAATATGAAACAGCATTAGTGAGCAATGATGTTGCAGTGTTGGATCAGCTTTTTTGGCAAAGTCCGTACACGATTCGATTTGGAGCAACAGAGAATTTGTATGGGTATGATGCGATCGCACAATTTCGAGCGGCTCGATCGGGGGTAGGACTCGATCGAACTTTGAAAAATACAGTGATCACCACTTACGGAAGGGATTTTGCAACCGCAAACACAGAGTTTATTCGACCCAATAAAAATGGGCGACAAAGCCAGACTTGGATGCGAACATCCGAAGGCTGGAAAGTTGTCGCCGCTCATGTTTCTTTTTTATAGTGTCAGTTTGGCAAAACGATTCGCTACGTTTTGAGTTGATCGTGCCCCCTAAATCCCCCAAATTTGGGGGATTTAGGGGGCATTAGCCGATTCAACCGAAGCCAACTTTTCATTAACTGACGTTCTATAACTAAGCGCTGACTGCTGTGGGTGCTGCTGCGGTCGGAACTTTCAGAACCTGTTGATAAAGCTTGCCTAACTGAGACGCAACCCCATCCCAGCTAAACATTTCCTCAACTCGATCGCGTCCTCCCCGACCCAATCGATCGCGATAATTCTGATCTGCCAAAATTCGATCGAGAGCCTTCGCAAACCCATCATGATCTTTAGGTGGCGCTAACAATCCAGTTTCATCAGGAATCACCGTGAACTGTAATCCGCCGACATCCGAAGCAACAACCGGAGTTCCACTTGCCATTGCCTCGATCGCAACCAGTCCAAACGGTTCATAGTGACTTGGAACCGTACAAACATCCGCCGCTGCATAGTACAGATGCAGATTTTCCAGTCCTAAACGACCGGGGAACATTGTAATTTCTTGCAGTCCAAGTTCATTCACAATCCCTTCGATGCGATCGCGTTCCATCCCGTCACTTTGTCCCGGAGTGCTACCGCCCCCGATGATTAATTTCAAATTCTCGTGCTGCAATTGTCCAACCGCGCGAACGGTGGTTTCGATTCCCTTTCGTCGATCGAAGCGTCCTACATATAAGACAATCTTCGCATCTTGATCCAATCCCAAAGCTTGACGTGCTTCAGCACGAGAAATCTGACCAAATCGCTGAATATCTGTGCCACACGGAATGATATCAATATTGCCATGTTGGGAAACCAGCGATCGCATATGTTCCTGTTCTTGAGGACTGGTTGCCACAATCCGTTCAGCCGATTCTAAACAGAGCTTTTCGGTAGCCAGTCTCGTTTTCGCAATCATTGGAATCGCAGATACCGCTTGATATTTAACAGCGCCTAATGAATGATAAGTATGAATTTGCTTCGAGCCTTGGAGCTTCTTTAGCGTCATGCCCACCCAAGACGACAGCCAGTAATTTGTATGAATTAAGGGATATTGGTATCCTGACTC
>JADEXW010000809.1 GCA_015206935.1 Pseudanabaenaceae cyanobacterium LEGE 13415
GTTTATGGTAGAGCAGCAAAAGTTACTGGGCTTACCAGGTGTAGAGATTGAACAGCAGAACGAACACTTGGAACTGGTGCTGAATGATTTTCTCCCTGTGAATCTGCTAGATGTCATGGGTGAACAATTGCTAGAAGTGAGTCAGGCAACAGTAACGCTCTGGCACAAGTTCACAACTGCGATTCGCCAAATCGGCAGTGCCTTACTAGACTGGGTGACTCAAACCTTTTATCGAATTCTTTGGGGCATCGATCGAGTTCTAGAAGCATTGCTCGATTCAGGTCATTCGGGCACTGAACAGTCAGCGAGTGATACGCTGACTTCGTCCAATCAGGCGATCGCTTTAGCTCAAGGAATTCGCATTGCTCATAAAACGACAGGACGCATTCGGGTTAAGATTCCTCGATCGTTGAGTCAGTCAATTTATCTCGATCGAATGCGTCTGCAACTTCAGCAACTTGAGGGAATTCGATCAATCACAGTCAATCCGGTTGCTGCATCGATCGTGATTTACTTTGACCCCAAAATTCCTGTTGCACAAATGGAACAGCAGATCTTTACTTGCAACTTCTGAACTGGTAAAGATGTCGATCGACCTTCTCGTATTCAGTGTGACTGTTGAACCAACTGCGATCGCGGGTGCGTGTCTTTGGGCATTGGCACTGTATTTAGGATTCTCACCGATCGGAGATTGGATGATTGAGCAACTGAATCGCTGGTTTAATTTTGCCGAACGATCGCTGTATTCCTCGATCGAAGAGTTTGAACGAACGCGATCGGCAAGAGAATCGCAAAACGCCTTCTATGCGTCGATTCTCAGTATCTTTCCATTTTTAGGTGCGGGCGCATTATGCAATTTTGGCGTTGAACTCGGTTTGGGAAGAAACTGGGCAATTAGTGTGGGAGTTCTTGCCTGTATTGGCTGTGGTGTGTATGAACTCGGTCGCCGCGACGGACAAAATTCTTAATTAATTCGTCAAGACGGCGCAGGTTCGGGATAATGATCTCTGGAGAGTACTGCCCCTTGCTTATGAAGTTCCGCTCGTTTCTCAATCTTGTTGCTGCGATCGCACTCGCTCTATTGCTGGTAGCGACCATCGGGTTTAGCTGGATTTTTGCCCAAAGTCCTCTCGGCTTGCTCAAAGGCAGTCCGAAAGAAACTCCAACTGCGGCAATGTTCGTTCCTAAACAAGCACCTGTGATGGCTTCGTTGTTGGTAAATCCCGCTCGATTAGAGAGCTTGCGACAAGTGGTTGCCAAACCCGGCGATCGAGCCGAAACTCGTCAAGAATTTGAGCGATTTACTCAAGGCATTTTAGGCAATTCAGAACTCGATTATCGTCGCGATGTGCAACCGTGGTTAGGTGATGAAATTACTGCCGCGATTACCTCACTAGATATCGATCGAGATGACACAAACGGAAAAGAAGCGGGTTATCTGCTGGCATTAGCAACCAAAGACACAGAGCGATCGAGAGAATTTCTCCAATTGTTTTGGCAAAAACGCGCCATTGCTGGAACGGATTTAGTCTTTGATGATTACAAAGGAACCAAGATTATCTATGGCAAAGTTGAGTCTGACTCTGTACCGATCACGGTTGCGAGTGCAGTGGTAGGTCGTCAATATGTTCTATTTGCTAATAGTCCGAACGTGCTACGAAATGCAATTAACAATGTGCAAGCAGCGGAATTGAACTTAGAGAATTCTCAAGACTATCAACAAGCCATTGGAGCGCTCGATCGTGGACGAGTTGGCGTAATTTTTGCAAATCTACCAGAGCTAGCCGCATTAAATGGCAAAGAGATCACAGAAACGGCTTCAAGTGCAGCGATTTCTCTGGGTCTAGATCGCAAAGGTTTGTTCGCAGAAACAGCAATCATTCGAGGTGGAACCGAAACAAACTTATCGAAGCAATCTTTAGAAGCGTTGAAGTATATTCCTGCTGTTGCACCCATTTCCGCATCGGGCGTAAATCTCGATCGATTATGGACAGGTTTATCAAGGGATGGAGCAATCTCGAAATGGGTGAATTCGCCAATTCAATCCCTTGGAAAACGGTGGAATCTCGACTTACCGCAAGACATCTTCAACTGGGTAAAAGGTGAGTATGCACTCGCAATGATTCCAAAAGAAGAAACACTCGATTGGGTATTTGTTGCGGATAAAACCGCAGATCCAGGCGCAGAAAACGCGATCGCTCGTCTCGATGAACTTGG
>JADEXW010000185.1 GCA_015206935.1 Pseudanabaenaceae cyanobacterium LEGE 13415
GGTATTGGGTTGTGTGCCAATCACTAATTCGTGCAGGACTTGGGCGGTGAGTGGGGCATCCATCGGCAGTCGTTTCAACATCTTCCAGTAGTCACCCTTCCAGGTTGTTTCACTGCTACCACGGTGAGCAAAGTCCTCTCGGAATCGCTCGATCCAGTGAGAGCAGTTATCGGGCATTCTCCTTCCTCAGTAGCGCAACATCTTTGAGCAGATAGACGCTGTTGCGCCCGGTTTTTTGGTTGCGGACTTTGACGCGATCGCCGTTGATGGCGATAACTCTACTGACATCGGTTAGCTCGAAAAACAGGTCTCTTTCAAGAACTTCGATAGGAATCGTTTTGGAGTTGCGATAAGACTTCGGTACTTTCTGCCAGGGCAGTTTGTCGCTTCCGTTACGATGCCATACGCAGGTTCCATTCGGTAGCACTAAGTCACCTGGATCGATTCTATCGATCGCGGTGTCAATAAGATCGGGTGCGATCGATAGGCGATCAATAGCGCGATCGATAACTTTTTCCCTAATTTCGGGGCTTTCAGCCTCTAATGATCTATCGATCGCGGAATTTCGGTTTTGCAACAGTGAAAATTGCTCACTTTTGGCGATCGATAGATCATTAGGAGCTGAAACGTCGATGTTTTCTGGATTTTCGTATTGATCGCCTATTGATCGCCTATCGATCGACCCCTCATCCGCGATCGATAGGCGATCAATAGAACGTCTTTCACCCACATGGTAGGCGAGCGCTTTTCGGTGTCCGCTTGGATACCTCATCACTGTTCCCTTTGCCCACATTTCCTTGAGAACTTTGCGGACGGTATTTTTATTCAGACCGAGATATTCGGCAATTTCTTCGACTTCGTAGCCGATTCCACGATGTTCATCTTCGTTCAGCCAGAGTTCGATCCGCTTTTCGCTGTGGGCATCGTCTTCCCTGGATTCGTCACCCTCACGTCCGAGGTAAACGAATCCCATGCGGTCTTCTTCAAACTGGAATTTGTAGCGTCCTGGGGGTCTGCCCATTCGAGTTTTCTGGACTCTGAGAACGCGATCGCCTGTCTGCTCATCTGCGACCATCAATCCCCAAACTTCTGACGCTGAGTTGTAGAGGGCTTTCGTTCCCCGCGATTCCCCGTCTGAGTTGGAGTGGTGAATCACAATAAAGGTGCAACCGTAGCGATCGCCTAGGTCATTCAGTTGCAGCATGAATCGAGCGTATTCGGTGTCATTCTCGCTAATCAGCGTATTGCGGTTGATTGCCGTGACGGAATCAACCATACAGAGCCGTACTGGATCGCCCATTTCGGCATATTCTTTCAGTCGTGCTTCGAGTCGTGCCATGTTTTCCACTTGCCAGCCGGGGACTACGGTAACGGGATACTCGCGAGTGAGGTCACGGAGCTGCATCCGCTCACGAGTGACAATCACGGGTTCATCCGACTGCAAAATCAGCACTCTACCCGGTTTGGTTTGATAACCGTTCCAGGGTTGTCCCTTCACGATGCACTCAATGAGTTCGTAGACCATGAGTGATTTCCCCGCGCCGCCCAGGGCGTGAAGGAGCAGGACAATTCCAGATGGAATCCAGCCTGAAACAAGCCAATCTTTGACCTGGGTGCAAAGTTGATCGAGTTGATCCAAGGTGTAATCGACAAATGGTGCTTGGTTGATGAGTGCCTTGTAGTAGGAATTCATCATGTCGGTTTTGGGCATTCTCAGGCGTTTAGCGAGTCGAGAAAGTTTGAAATTGCGTAGTCCCTCATCGACGATCGATTCAATGTCGCGGACTGAATTCACCATCGAGGTAAATTCCTGCTCTTCCAAATCAACGCCCATGTTGTTCATGAGGAGCTGGGCGATTTCTTCGATCGCGTCGATCGAGGTGTCGTAAGACCGGGCGATTTGAGTGAGATAGTGTTTGCGGTGTGCCGGGTCCCAAAGATTCCGGAGTGAAGTTTTGAGGATTCGGTCTTCAAACTGCCGCTTTTCTTCCATCTCCATCAGCATGATGCCGTCATGCTTGGGATTGATGGGTGAAACTTCAAGGTTGGATTTGCCGGGGGCGTTATAGCTTGCTACCATCTGATCAGTTTCCTAGTTACGTATTTTTTCGCGTGTAAAAGCACCAACAAAAGCCTTATTTGTTGGGTCGATAGATGTTCTGTTTTTCGTTTTCAGCTAAAACAAGCCCGGTAGAGAGATTTGCACCTCGCTCTACCGGGCTTGTTGTGTTTATGAGGCAGTCTCTACCAATTCAGGCTTTGGCTCTGGCTTCACTGGAGTAATGTCGATCGACAAGTGCCGAGTAATTGCCCAGAATGCCAACGCTTGATCGCCTTTGAGTAAAAGCTTTGGAGCAGTTCCGTCAAAGAAAATCTGACAGTAAGCGCCATTCCCTTCATCGCTAAATTGCAGGTGGGCGATCGCGTCGAAATTAATCATGCGATCGCCAATTCTGAAAAGTCTCATCGTTTTGATGCTCCCTGATTGCAGAGAGGACAAAGTCTGCGATTGTTTTTCTGCCATTTGATTGCGCGTTCTAGTTCGCGTCCGTCGTTGGGGTAGAGGGGAAAGAGAGTCAGCTCGCAACCGTTTGCTAGCGCCGCTTTGATCAGCGGGGAACCGTGTCCGGATCGATGCTCTCGATCGCGGATGGGTAACGGGCGATCGGTTGAACCCAGATAATGCTGCGCGTGAAAATAGCGCTTGCTGAAGTGGTACAGGTAGACCATAATGAACCTCACAATATATTTTGTTTTTGCGATCGCATTCCTGGTGAGGGGCGATCGCATTTTTATTTGTCGTGTCGGAGCTGTTCAGTCACGGCAGCCATCAGACCGAGTAGCGTATCGTTTGACAGCGTTTCAACTTGATCGAGTAGCCAGTTTGGAGCTGATGAAATTTCCTCATCTTGAAGCTCAGAACGCTCTAGCAGGGCGCTAGACATCTCACTGAGCAAACTGAGTTTCTGGGTTCGATCGAGTGCCTGTAATCGATCGCCGTATGTCACGGCAATTTCAGCGATCGTGTCCGCGTCCTCTGGGTCAGAGAGGTAATACGAGATCGGTTTGCTGCTGAACGATTTGCGTTCTTGCGGTTCCGTTAGCGATGTATCGCTCATGTCATTTGCTCCTGATGTGTGTAAGTGCCGTTAGATGGACAATTGAGGCAACACAGGCAGCACAAAACCAAATAGTCCTAGCCCTTTGATGGAGGCACGTGCGTTTGATGCACCCGCTGTCTGTGGAAAACAGCAATACCTTCACGAAACCGTGAGAGGCGCTTTAGCCGTAGGGCTAGGGCGCGGTTTTGTGCTGCTTTTGTGTAGCCAACACCGGACACCGATGTCTGGCTAACACTATACCAGACATCGGTGTCCGTGCGACACCGATGTCTGGTAATATGAACTCAAATACTTCAAATCGAGGTAATGAAGGCTTGAAAGCTCTAAGAGAGGAAGCTGGACTCAACAAAAGTCAGATGGCGAAAGCCACTGGTATTTCTGCGCGTATGTGGCAACGGTACGAGAACGAAGGGCGTATGCCTGAAAGTATTGATTTCGTGCTTAGAACTGCCGTACTTACCGGGAAATCTGTTGACGAGGTTTTAAAGCTTATCGGCTTTAAGTATCCGAGCAGAGAGCAATTGCTCCAAGAAATAGAAAACGCTGAGACTCCGACTACATAGAGAGTTTCAGCGTTAGTGAGTATTTAGAAGAAAGGAGGTTTTACAACGACTTCAGACCCCAAACCGTGACCCAGGGAGAGATCCCCCTCTCCCTGAGCGTTGCCCCGTCAGATGTTCACGCAACGGAGCATTCACATTATGTATGTAATTTCGGACTTCAATCCACGAAAAGGGCGATCGTGCTTTCTCGGCTAGAAAGTGCGATCGCCCTTTTTTGCTTTTTTTCCAAACATCTATCTACCTACCATCATGTCAAATCTAACCAAACACGATCCAGTTAAATGGCAGGCTCAAAAGCCACAGGATTACCCGGTCTACCGACACAACGGCACTGACTACCGACTCATTCCCGACTCGGCATTCAACAAACTGCTAAGTGATGCCGCAAACAAAGACGGGATGTTCTGGATCTCGATCGGAATCGGATGCACCTTGGTTGCCGCTTTGACTCACATCGTTTTCAACGCCGCGTCACCAGCTGCCACCGCAAGCCAACCGATCATCATCGAAAAACCCGTCGTCGTCGATCGAGAGAAAGTCGTACCCACCAACTGCATCGCCTTCTGTGGCAAGTAAATGTTCACTCTGCAAACTAAGGAGAAAATCAAATGAGACTTGGAAGTTCAATCGGCAACAGCTCAAAAGTAAATCGCATCATGACCCCCAACGACGTGATGAACGTTGCATCCGGCGCGCCAACCCCCTGGAATCCCGGCGACACCAGTGAAATTCGCACCGAAAAAGTTGTCACCAAACACAAAAACTTCTCTGGAGAAGAAGCCGATTCACTGCGACTCAAAGCCGCCGATCGCAAGCGTCAGGCACAAAACAACCGCACTGCCTACAAAGCCTTGCGGTCGATCGAGCAATCCGATGCTTCCGACCAGGCGAACTATCGCGCCTATCAAACTACCGTCGCGCGAACCACCGCCACCAAAAAGAAATCCGATGTCTCCAAGGCAAACACGCTCTACAACCTCACGCCGCAATACGCCAAGATGGGCTACTCGTTGGGAGCAGCGCATCATGAAGCCCAAATGAAAGTGGGTGAATATCAGGCGCTCTATGCCGATGTCGCGAAACGCTGGTAAACCACACGGAGGAAACTAAATATGTTCAAGATGGCTAGATTTGCGACTCTCATTGGGTTAGGTCTAGCCATCAGTTCTTTTATCGGACTGATGGCGCGTCACTTTCCCCCGCTCAGTATCGGATTGTGGATTTTGACACTGATCCTCCTCGTACTCATGCTTATGAGTTATTTTGCAGGTCCGCTGCTGGATCATCACTTTGGTTGGAACGAAGACACCTCGTTTGGAATTGCGATCGCGCTCTTTCTCATCTTTACGATCGGAGGACTCATCGGATGGCTCGTTTCTTAAGCTGGATGCCTGAATCAAACTACGGGCAACAATGGGCGCTCACGTTCGGATCTGGATGTTTCACCTGGTTCATCCTGATTTGTTTCGCTCAAATTCTGCCCCCTGCAATCCAACTCCTGACCTTCCTCATTCCAATTCTCTGTTTCATCCACGCGCTCCACATTCTCCCCAAGTGGCAGAAAGAGGGCAGACGAAAAGACCTCACTGAGTCGCTGATCGAGCGCGAAGTTTCACACAGCATGATGAATCAGCATCATCGCAACCTTGCGGCGATGGACTTAGACCACAATCAACAAATGAGCGAACTCACCCATCTCTACCCTGAGCAAAATTCAGACGAATGGGGTTCAACCCCTCATGCTGAACTTGCTCCACCAGAGCAAGCAACGTACCTTCTAAAAGTGAAGCAAGATGTGATGCAAGCGTGTGGCGATATTGGTTGGCTCTGTCTCGAATATTTGAGCAGCAAAGCCACTCAAATCAGCGACAAAGACGGATGGATTTCTGTTGAGAAAATCCGCTCCAATTGGGGCAAAAACTACGGCTTAAACACCGACAATTTGCGAGAATTGTTAGTAGCTTTAACCGGGATTCAGATGGGAGAATGGCGCGATTCTTCACTGAGGGAATGGCGACTTCTTCTAACAGTTTGAACCCTCCAGATCGGTAAATCGGTAAATCGGTGCGGTGTTCGGTGTTCTTAGCGGT
This sequence comes from Pseudanabaenaceae cyanobacterium LEGE 13415, assembly GCA_015206935.1. GTDB lineage: Bacteria > Cyanobacteriota > Cyanobacteriia > Leptolyngbyales > Leptolyngbyaceae > Leptolyngbya. Next base: position 5,776 of record JADEXW010000185.1, read on the forward strand.
GTACCGTACCGATAGCTACACCGGAACTTACACCGATCCCACACCGGAACGACACCGATTTCACACCGATAAAAAATCCCCGGTGACAAATTGCCGGGGATTATAATTTTGGAAATGTTGTTACTTTGCTCCAATTATGTCAGAACAAAATCCACCTGAACCGGAAACAATTTCAAGTTTATCTCAGGCACTGACTCAATTTATCGACTACACAGGACAGACTCTACGCGCTCATCGAGTTCAACTTGAGTCCCAACAAGAACAGATCAATTCACTCACTCAGTTAACTCAGCAAGTTGCAGAATCGCAAATTGCGCTTAGTGGTCAAGTTGGACAAATTCTCGATCGCATTGATGAAATGCAATCGGAAATCCGGGGACTGCAAACCGAAAATCGTCGCACCTTAGAACTGTTAGAGCGACGATTACCACCTGAGCCAGAATCTTGAAGTCCTGCATCACACCGCAAGACTTCACGCCTAAACCCTGATTCTCTCGTTAGAAAGCACGATCGCATTTCACGAGAGAATCGGGGTTTTGGAATATAACCAAACGGTTATATAGTCCTTTTTTAGTCCAAGCCAGATTTGACTAGAGTTTGTAAATGCAAATTGAGGTGTAGCCATTCTGAGTTTCTGCACCATACATCTGAGTTTTACTAAACTCTTCAATGGCTGCCCCATACGGAAGCGGATTGATTGCCCAAGCATTCGAGCGCTGGACAAATTGCCGAAACTCTCGCACGTAGCTCGATCTTAATTGTTGAGTTCGTGCGTCACTCAACTTCAATCGATCGAGTCGAGCAATCACCGTTTTCATTTGTTTAGCGAGTTCAGCCGCTTTTTTTGGTGGCATCTGATTGCCCAACACACCAAAGTAGAATTGGCTCGAAAGGTGAACTCCTCCTCCGGCTGCACTGATCAGTTGACTGCACTCCGCATCAAGTGAACTTGCCTGGGCAGGACGGGAAATCGCTACCGCCATCAAAAAAGAGAGCGCAATCCATCGAATTCTGTTCATACTTTTACCACTAACAACAAATGCCCCTCTATGTAGGGGCTTTCTTAATGTTTCCCTTGAACCGTTGCCGGGAAATTTAGGGGTGAAGTGATATTGATTACTGACATGGCAGAACCAACACTCCAAGAAATTTTCGGTACTGGAGCGACTCAAGACGCGAACACGCTGACAATTCAGAAATCAGCACTCGCGGCAAAGGGACTCAATTCGAGTGCAAATAACACGGCTGAATCGTTGCTCACAGCGATCATGCTGCAAGCTGCTGAAAATCTCACTGAAAATGCTCGATCGTCTGACACACTGAATCGCAGCATGACAATCACCTATAGCGGTCAAGACTTACTTGATTCAGGGGGTGTAACATTCCGACGTGACACCTTTATCACAACGCTCTACAAGCAAACTCAGCTTGCATCTATCAACCCCAACGACTACTAATCATGGCAGAACCTACCCTAGCTGATGTATTTGGGGCAAATGCGACTCAAAACGAAACCTCAATTACGATTCAAAAAGCAGACCTGCAAGCACTCGGACTAACTCCAGCCGCTACGAATCGAGCTGAGTCAATTCTAGTAGCGATCGTTATGAGAGCAACCAGCGCACTCACAGAAGTGAATCGCGCCCAAGATTTGACGAATCGTCATGTCACCGTGAACTATGCGGGACAGGACTTAATTGATCAATCTGGCAATGCTTTTCGTCGAGATGCTTACAGCGTCCTACTGTACAAATCAACTCAGCTTGCAACGATCGATCCGGATGATTATTAGCTATGGGAGATGCTTGTAAGTGTGGTTCTGAGCAAAAGCCAGATGCTCCTAGCACTTTCATCATTAAAGTGGCAGACATCACGCCTAGACCTAATCTTCCTGGTCTTCCAAGGTTGTTTACCCGCAATGTTTCAGACTTTCAGCCTGAAACAATCTATGCAATTTACGAGATTCAAAACACCTCGGAATTTTGCGGCAGAAGTCCAGATTCTACGGCTCAAAGCTTTCCGAATAAGGAAATTAACCCCATTGGTTATCAGATGTATCGCAAAATCATCTACGAGAAGTGGGGGCAGTACTGTCGCTGCAAGCGATGTGAAGAACCGCCGCCGTTCAAAGGTGGACAGTGTCCAATTCGATACAATCTCGAATTCAAGATGACTCTTGCTCCGGGCGTACTTTTCGGCAGTGCTGGTCAGTGGGATATGGTCGGCAAAATTACATCAATCACTGTTAGTGATGAACCTGTATTTGGACGACCTGGCTACCGAATCATAATGCAGAACGAGTTCGGACATTTGAACTCTAGCACTGTCTATAAAACCGAAGGGGAGCCGTATGATATTCGCCCGGTTCCTTCGCGTCCAGATGAGGTAGATTCGTGCGGCGATCCACCACGACTCCCATCACCTGATCCTTTGCCACCGCCGCCACCGCCGAATCTCATAGCTCCACCGCCACCCATGATCAAGCCGCCGCCACCGCCGCCCAAACCGTGCATCTGTCCACCGCCAAAAGTGATCGAGAAAGAGCGGATTGTATTTCGCGATCGCATTGTCCCTAGAACCATTACCGTTATCAAGAAAGTGAAAGAGTGTTGCGATTTATCCCCCATCATTAGACGGCTTGATCAGCTTGAAAGCAACGTTAAAGGGCACATCAATGTGGCTGCAATCTTGCAAACGAAATCGATTGTTAGCGCGATCGCGGGTGCGTTACTTGGTCAGACTGCCGCAATCAAGGCAGCATTAACAGTACAAACAGCGGCGATTCTACTTGGTGTTTCAGGACTGCTAGCAACGGCAACAGGAACAATCACGGCATTGATAGCAGTGACCGAAAAGAAGATTGTTGAGGAGCTTAGAAAGCAAATTATCATCACTGGGAATTGGATAAGGAACAATCTTGCAAACACTGTAATCAATCCAGGGTTTGAGCGCGTTCTAACCTATGTGAAGTTTATTCGTGAAACACTCGGCATTGTTGGTGAGGCTATTCAGCGTCAGAACAATGAGATTCTCAAGTGGGTGAAGTTTATTCGTGAAACACTCGGCATTGTTGGTGAGGCTATTCAGCGTCAGAACAATGAGATTCTCAAGTGGGTGAAGTTTACTCGTGAAACACTCGGTATTGTTGGTGAGGCTATTCAGCGTCAGAACAATGAGATTCTCAAGTGGGTGAAGTTTACTCGTGAAACACTCGGTATTGTTGGTGAGGCTATTCAGCGTCAGAACAATGAG
>JADEXW010000810.1 GCA_015206935.1 Pseudanabaenaceae cyanobacterium LEGE 13415
ACCATTTTTGTCTGGCCGTTTTCTAGTTTTTCACCATACTAACTTCTTCTTTGTTTTGGAAAATTCCTGTCACAACAGGGTTGATTAATTTTCATAAAAACAAAAAATAATTTGATAAAGTTTTACAAACTATTTAACGAAAAAATCAAACTTCTCAACGTTTGCTCGATCTCATATTCTCTGAGAGTTTATCGATCGCCCCCATCGCTTAACTCAAATCTCTGTTAAAAGGAAGCACAGTCATGATTCGCGTATTGTTAGCAGATGATCAAAATCTCATTCGAGAAGGTCTGAAAGCCCTTTTGGAACAAGAGCCTGACCTCCAAGTCGTTGCGGATGTGGACAATGGTTGCGATGCGGTCGAACAAGCCGAGGCACTTCAACCTGATGTGGTGCTGATGGATTTGAAAATGCCGAGAATGGATGGCATTACGGCAACTCAGACGATTTGTGAACGATGTCCCGAAACCAGTGTCTTGGTCTTGACTGCTTCAGATGATGAGAAATCGGTGAGAACGGCGCTACAGGTGGGCGCAAAGGGCTATTTGCTGAAAGATATGTCACCGGATGAACTGGCAAATGCGGTTCGGACGGCTCACAAAGGGTTCACTCAGTTGAGTCCGGGAATTTTGCAGAAAGCGCTCTCTCCGTCGATCGAGGAAACTGCGATCGAACCCATAGAAATCCCAGCAACTAACGTTCTTCCCTTCGTTCCTTCTCAGCGTCGAACTCCTGCAAACAATCTACCGCCCGGTTTTTCCAAGCTCACCGCGCGAGAACGTCAAGTGTTGCGATTGATTGCGGAAGGGTCGAGCAACCGAGAAATTGCGCGGACGTTGGATATTTCTGAAGGAACGGTGAAAAACCACGTTGCAAGTATCTTAGGACGCTTGAATTTACGCGATCGTACACAAGCCGCAATTATCGCAACTTCAGTGATGCCGCTCTTGAACTAGCATTTTCTCGGACTCTCGAACTTTGTGGATGTGGTAACACTGTGCTGAAAGTATACGCCGCATTCAGAGAGTAATCATGATTCATTTCGTTTTAGACCTGTCTACTTGGTTCGATCACACCGCGCATGTGAGTGATTTTGTGCAATCGATCGATGTCACTGTTTTGGCTCAAGAGTTCAAGCAAACCGATATTGCTGGAAATGTTGGCAAAAGTTGGAATCACTTTGTCAGAACGGGGCAAATTTGGGCATTTGTGCTGGGAATTGGACTGGGCTATTTTGTCAGAACTTTTACCTCATTTGGTTGATTGTGATCGGTGGGGATGAAAAATTTAATCTATGCTTCATCCCCGCAGTTAAACCCTTTGCGGTAGGCTTAAAACTTGCAGTAGTCACGAGATTGATTTGTCTTGAGTCCTCAGTTCCCTGAAAACAAACCCCAACAAACTTGGAGTCAGCGATTTGAATCGGCATTGCATCCCGCGATCGCACAATTCAACGCGAGCATCGGTTTTGATATTGAACTCATTGAGTACGACATTACTGGATCGCAGGCGCACGCGAAGATGCTAGCGAAAACTGGCATTATTTCAGCCAAGGAAGGCGATCAGCTAGTCAATGGATTGGAGCAGATTCGCCAGGAATATCGCCAAGGTCAGTTTCAACCGGGCATTGATGCGGAAGATGTGCATTTTGCGGTGGAAAAACGGCTGACTGAGATTACAGGCGATGTGGGCAAGAAATTGCATACGGCTCGATCAAGAAATGATCAGGTGGGAACGGATACCCGTCTGTATTTACGCGCTGAAATTCAAGCCATTCGCCAACAAATTCGCGAGTTTCAAAGTGTGCTGATTGAATTGGCGGAACAGCATGTTAAGACGCTAATTCCAGGCTATACGCATCTACAACGGGCACAACCGATTAGTCTGGCGCATCATTTATTAGCGTATTTTGAAATGACGCAGCGGGACTGGACGCGATTGGGTGAAATTTATCAGCGCGTGAATGTGTCACCGTTGGGGTCTGGCGCGTTGGCGGGGACGACTTTTCCAATCGATCGACATTACACCGCTGAGTTATTGGAATTTGGTGGATTGTACGAGAACAGTTTGGATGGAGTTAGCGATCGAGATTTCGCGATCGAATTTCTCTGTGCTGCCAGTTTGATCATGGTTCATCTCAGTCGCTTGTCTGAGGAAGTGATTTTCTGGGCTTCTCAAGAATTTAGCTTTGTGACGCTGAAAGAC
>JADEXW010000186.1 GCA_015206935.1 Pseudanabaenaceae cyanobacterium LEGE 13415
GTCCTAATTCGCGTCACAATGAACTGCGAACTTGTTTATTGTAGTGGATATGCGACTCCTGATCAGTAACGATGATGGTGTTTACGCGCTAGGAATTCGGACGCTAGCGAATACGCTGGCGGAAGCGGGACACAAAGTAACGGTGGTGTGCCCCGATCGAGAACGATCCGCCACAGGACATGGTTTGACTTTGCACGATCCGATTCGTGTAGTGCCGATGGATCACGTTTTTCAAAGTGACATTCAAGCCTGGGCGTGTTCGGGCACTCCATCGGATTGTATCAAATTAGCGATTTGGGCATTGTTAGAGGAAAAACCCGATTTTGTACTTTCTGGAATTAATCACGGGTCTAATCTGGGAACGGATGTACTTTATTCAGGAACCGTTTCTGCGGCAATGGAAGGCGTGATCGAAGGAATTCCAAGCATTGCATTTAGTTTGACTAGCTTTCAAGCTACGGATTTTCAGCCTGCGGCGGATTTTGCTTGTACATTAGTCCAACAATTAGAGAACGATCCGCTGCCTGAATTGATGTTGTTGAACGTGAATGTTCCAGCGATCGAGCGTGATCAAATTCGAGGTGCGATCGTCACTCGTCAAGGGGTTCGCCGTTATATCGATGTATTTGACAAGCGCGTTGATCCAAGAGGCAAAATCTACTATTGGCTATCGGGTGAACTGCTTGAAGATGTAGAAGATCCAGATGTGCCGAATGATGTTCCAACCGATGTTGAGGCAATTCGCGATCGATACATTACGGTGACTCCGCTGCATTACAATTTGACTTCGCCGATCGGTTTAAACCTGATGAGACACCGAGAATTAGAAATCTAAATCAGTACCTTGATGATGATTGCATAACTCACTGCATTAAATTTTCCCACCAGTCAAGCAACGGATGATTTTTGTGAGGTGCGTAGCGTCCTCTTCTGCGTACATCAGTAAGCACGCTACGTAACTGATCTGAAGAAAGGTTTGACTGGTCTGACCAACTTTTGATGATCTCTAGGGTTGACAAAATCTGTAAGTGTGGAGCTTCTTTTTTAAAGAATGAAACTGCCTTCTTATCATCAGTCGCGATCGCACAGTCTCGATGAAAAGCGATCGCGCACGTTGCCGACTCCCCATCGTCACCCAATTCAAACGCATAGTTTACAAATGTTTCTTCTTCCACTTCTGACTCAAAATCCACCACTAAAATTAATCCCTGTGAAATCGCAGTCTCAAATTGAGTTGCACCTTCATTCTCTTCGGTTTCAAGACGCTGAAGAGTCAGCAGTTCTTTCTCTTTCACAACCGCAGTGACTACAACTTGAGCAGAGATAGCCTTCAGAATTAGAATCAGATGTCTCGAAGCACAGAAGTTCAAAATGCAGCAAGCGTCTAGAACTAGATGGGATTGTCTTAATTGCATCACAAATTCCCCAGTTTCCTACGCTCGGTGTAAATCTAGATGGGCAGATTCCTCCATCATTCCGCTGGAATGCTCACGCAATACTTCTGCAATGCGTCGAGCTTCTAAACGATCAACACCTAGAAACTCTGCAAATCGCCCTTCAGTGATAAGACCTTGATCCAATGCTTCAATTGCAAGATGTTGGTAGTGAATTGGAATCGTATCAGGGCGCTGCTGGATCTCGTCTAAGCCTAGCTCCTGCTGAACTTTTCTGACTTTTAATCCTCGATCTCTTAGCCGTTCCACAGTACCAGAAGGAAGCAGCTTCATTTCCTCCAGTCGATTGCCAAGGGCTTCAATCGAAACTCCATAGTAATGGGCTAGAGTGAATAAATTAGTTGGGGTGAACTTACCATGAGTCTGGTACATCGCATTGAATCGTCCAAGCAGACCGCTTGAAGGCATCAGAAAATATTTTGGAAAGGTATCAGCCAGTTTCTCACTTTCTGGCATTCTTTGATACTGATCGTCGGAATCGATCACAGGTTTTCGCCGATGAGCTAAAAAATGAAGATAGCCATGAGCCATCGACCAACGCCGCCGCTCTTCCCAATGATCTGAATTAATCGCCATACAGCCACCAAGTTGCTCATCATAGCTATAGATCTCTGAGTATTTTGGCGGCATTTTCAGGTAAAAAACTCTGATTCCCACGCTTTGCTCCAAGATGTCCCGCAGAAGTGGAATGGGTCCATCTCCAAGTCCGAGACGTTGTCTTTCCGCGATCGCGATACTTTCTGCGGCAGCTTCTATTGGCATTCCCGCGACATCATACTCTTGTGGGTAGTTTTGAGGAAGCGGAGCATCTACAATTTTTTCAAGTTCTAAGTAGTTTCGGCATAACATCTCGAAACGCTCAATGATTGGCAGAACTCGTGCTTCTTCTTGCTCATTCCGTTGATAGGCTGCACGAAACTGAACTTGAAATGGTTCCACAGCAGGGCTAGGTCGAACAAAATCGCTGACAGCACGTCCATAGGCACGAGCAAGTTTGATCAACTCACTGGACTTGAGGCGGCGTTCCCCTTTTTCGATCGCAACGATCGTGGTTCGTGCAGCATCAATGATTTTTGCTGCATCAGCCTGAGTCATTCCACTCTTCTTACGTGCTTGTTGCAGCAGCTCTCCCAATCTGCGGGAATCAATATTGTCCAGAATGTTGGCAGCCATAGTATTTTCCTTCTAACCTTACTGAGCAGCAACTAGACACCCATTAGACGAATGTTGGCTGATCGATCGCTGGATTCAACAAATCTCCTGAAAGAACCGACTCTACAGTATTCCACTCATCCACATAAGCTTGATAAAGCCGAATTAGATGTTGCCGTACATCAGCAGAGCGTAAACTTTCTGCCAGAGCTAGCCGATCTACAACATCATCTAATTCTGGAAATCTTTGAGTCAATGATACCCATCGAAGATTAGAAGTACTTGCGACACTCAGTAGGCTTCTGAGTGTAGACACTTGCTCTAGCATATGTCGAAAATGCACAGTAGAATCTTCCACTGGTCTGATGCCATGCGGGATGATGTAGCGGGTTTTATCTTGCATTCTAAGAAGCAAGTGCCTGTCTTCTTAGTGGAATGCGTTCTTTAAATAATGATTCATACACCTCATTCATGTATCGCTCTAAAATCATCACTGAAGGATTGTCAGCATTGGTCACTTGACCATACTTAAGATCACGCAGAAGCCGCTTACCAGCACCAAGGGAAAGCTCTTTGACTACTGGCGACCCATCGCATTGCTGAGTTATCGTCTCAAAATCCATACTCAAAGCGGCATATTCTTCAGATTCAAGTTCGTTAGTAGTACTCATCGCCTGAATAAGGCTATTAGCCATGCTTTGAGCAAGTATGACAGGGAGATCGCCATTGCTTCTGATGTCATGTTTTAGCTTCTCCAGCAGAATCCGAGCGCATTCTTCGCTGGTTGCTTTTCCCTCACAAAGCCATTTGTACGGCTTCTGATAAGGCTTTGTTAGCTTATTGTGAACAACGTCTCCATCGGGCATATCGCTGCCTCTACTGGCTGATGTGTATTTCTGCCAATAATATAATTATTCAATCTGACATTGTCAATGGAGAAACGCAATTAATTACAAGAAATGTCAGATTGAATTTGCAGAAAAGCCTCGACTAAGAAAATCGATCATTTATTTCACGAGAAACCGCGAAAAGGAAACCTACGGAACAGAAATCGCAATAATTCCATTCTCCGGCAAATACTCCCGATACCGTCCCCCGTCTGAAAACACGACAATCAATTGCAGCAAATAATCAGGCTCTACTTTCAAATCCGCCCAAGGTATCGCAATCTCAATACATCGATCGACTCCCACTTGAGCGCGACTTGCTCTCGATTGCCATCTAAAATACTCTCCTGCTTCCTGCAACCAAATCGTCTGAGTCAGCAAGTTCACACCCAAATGATGATGGAAATGATAGTTCAGCGGTGCTTCATCGGGAACATCAACCAATGGAATTGGACTATTGTTCGTGGGTTGGTTTGCGTAGTACCAAAATAGATTTAGCTCCGGTGGAATGTCTTTGCCAAATTGCACTCCCGTTTTCAGATCTAAACGCAGATAGAAATTGATGTGATCGAGACCATACCAAAGCCGCTGAATAGGACTACTTTGGTGCATGGTTCCACGAGCGCCACCTAGCTCAATGCGTCCTGCTTTATCCCAGTCTTGCTCATCGCCCCGACCATCGATCGAGGGATGAATAAATCCTTGAGGTGCAGAATTGCCGCGCGTTTCGTGAATTTCTACAGGTTGGCGGACATTTTCGGGAACGGGTTCGTTTAGCGATCGATATAATGCTGCTAGATGCTCCCGAAATAGTTGATCAAACATGGCATCCTGATTTGAAGAATGTCCTTCTCCGAACCACCAGAACCAGTCTGATCCTTCTGCTGCGTACAAGGCTTCCCAAGCTTCTGGATTGTTCTCTTCGGTGGCTTCGGGATGGTTTGCTAATGTTTGTCTTGCTGCGGTGAGCAAATCCCAAGCGCGATTTTTTGCAGGATCACCAATCCAAGTAGTAAAGCTACCATCAACCCAAGAGCCGCTATGTAACTGATTTGCAGGGATCGTTTCAGTCGGTGGGAATTGTTCAATGAACTCAGAAACGGTTACTAACTTGATGTCAGAATGATCGCTCAAGGTTTGATACAGCATTTCTAAGAATGGCTTACCGTCTTGGGGATAGAACTCCCAGCAATTCTCGCCATCTAATGCGATCGTGACTAACCAGGGTTGATCGTTTTTCGGTTTTAGCGATCGAGCAATTGCTTCTAAATGCCCGACCAAATCCGTAACCGCTTTTTTCGGCTGCATTGCACTGTAAGTAAAGCCGATCAAATCCGATAAACGGTGATCCCGGAATACGATCGCTAAATCTCCCGCTGGTGTTTCCAACCGATACGGGCGATAGAGCTTTTCTGGATTGTAAACATTCCCAGTTTCATCCCGATGGAAAAAGTACTTCAGTGACCATCCTAAAACTGCTTCATCTGAACACAACCATTGAAAACCTTGTTTCGCAACATACGGCAAAATCTCAGGACTAACCGACTGTTCTGAGGGCCACAATCCACGCGGCGATCGACCAAATCGTTCCTCATACATTTGCCATGCTTTGTTCAGATGCCGGGGAATATCTTCAGCAAATTGAAAGCGCGATTCTGGCAAAGTCATATTTGGAACTGCGACCCGTCCCGCATTCGTATCTGCTAATAATGGCAAAATCGGATGCGTATAAGGCGTAGTCGTCACCTCAAGCTGTCCGGTCTCCTGCATTTTGCGGTGTTGCGGAATGATCCGACTGAGAATTTCTCGGTGTTTTGCGATGATGCGTTGTCGATCGCTTAACGTAAATCCTTTTCCTTTCTCTAACCAAGCTGCAATTTCTGGATCATCCCAAAACAACGGATCAATCCAAGCTAAGTTATGCCAAGCCAGTAGATCACTATAATCCTGCGTGTTCCAATTCTCTAAACACCAACCACGTCCCCGATCCTGCCGCTGTCCGTAGAGTTCTGAATAGCGCGGATGCGGATCGATTAATGTATGGTGATTCGCATCGAAAAAATGTTCAACGATGAATTCTTTTAATGGTCGATCGAGTTGCTCATCCGGTGTAACAGTTGCCGTCAAATACGGATCAAGTGCCGTTCCCGCTACATAATCCTCAATTTGCATGATCAATGATGGAACTAAGTTCACAGTCTGATGCAACTTCGGATATCGCTCTAGCAGCAATACTAAATCTAAATAATCTTTTGTCCCGTGAAGTCGCACCCAAGGTAAACGGTATTGCCCTTCAGACGGTGAATAATAGTTCGCATCACCCCGACTCTTGTAAAGCGGTTGATGCTGATGCCAGATAAATGCAACGTGGAGCGGATGTGGCATAAAAAATGAGAGGTGAGGAGACTTCTAATAGTCTAGACCCTCACCTCTCTTTCAACTTGAAGAATTCCTTACAGAACTTGTTCGACTTCTGCAATTTCTGGAATCATCTCGCGCAAACGGCGTTCAATTCCCATTCTCAAAGTCATCGTCGAACTCGGACAGCTTCCGCACGCTCCTTGAAGGCGCAACTTCACGATCGGGCCATCCAATTCCACCAGTTCCACATTCCCGCCATCCGAAATCAAATACGGACGCATTTCATCCAGAACGGTTTCGACATTTTCGGGTGTGAGTGTCAGAGACATAAATTCACCTTCTAACAGCTTGATAGTTTTATCCTAACTCTGAACGATCAGAAATTCAGTGCGGGAGTTTGCACTTGATCGGACGAGTTATACGCTTTCGAGCAATTGAATGTTTGAGAACAAAAATTCGCTCTTGTGTTCGCCCGTCGTAATCGTGCGGCTGGTCAAAATGTAATAGCCACCAATTTCTTCGTACAGGTCTTCAAATTCACTTCTCGCACCCTTTACGTCTCCGGTTTTCGGATCGCTATAGAGCGAATCATACCGATGTGACAAATAGCCATTTCCAGTCTCGTGACTGCTGAAGGTATTGATCGTCACAACCACGCCATGAATATGACGGTGTACCAGGCTCACTTCATTGTTGCGAACTTTATATCGATCGCCTTCCGATTTTCCGCCCACTAAAATCTCAACGGCTCCGTCGGGATCAGTCGCACCCAACGTAAATGTATTTTCACCGTGGGTTGCTTCAAATGCCCGACGCACCCGGTGAACGGCAATTTCCCAGACTTGACCATGAATTGCCTTTTTGCCTTCTCCCTCTTCGATGTCGCTCACATCAAAAGTGAAATCAGCATTAATGCGACATTTTGCCGTGTAGGTCTTCCCATCTTCGCGATAGGTCACATCAGCGGTGTAGCCCGGAAATTTCTCATCCCAAGTGTACCGATTTTCGTAGGCAGCCCGAAACAAAGCACGCGCATCAGTTTGTACGGTTGTGGTCATAGCGTCTCCAACAAAGTCACTTTCTCTAGTTTAAAGAATTTGACACGAACTCGCGCGATATCATTGACCTCGATTCAGCCAATTAAATTCAACTTTGCCTGTGCAATCAACCGAACCATAAATTTTAGGAACGGGATTGCCAAGGGGAACAAGAAAGCCCCAAGGCATATCCGCTTCGTGTACATAGACTTCGGCTCGACCGTTTTTGAATCCTGTAAAGTCGTACATTGATGCGCCTCGAAAGGTCAGCAACACAGTACCGTCTCGATCGATAAATCCTCTTTGCTCACGATCTTCGCGCGTTCCACTAAAGAAAGCGACCCCATCGAAAAAATCCGTCACCCACACAAAGCGATAGGGAATGACAATCTCGCCTTTTGCATTGACGAATCCTTTGTACGAATTTCGATCCGCAACTACCGCCCGATCATGGAAAAAGCCTCGTGCTTCTCTAAATTGTGGCAGAATGATCACTTTATTTTGACGATCGCGGTATCCCCATCCCTGCTGACCTTGCCAAAAGGGTGACAATTCAACACGCTCAACTTTTGCCGCTTCGACTCGTATCTTTTCAAATTTTGCAATACACTCGCTTAAATCTTTGTCGTGCTGTGCCTGTGCAACTTGACGATAAAGCAGCAATATTACGACTCCTGCCACTCCAGCAATAATGTATTTCTTCATGCTACGATCGTCAGTCTCATGTCGTCGCTTGCATTGTATACGCTAACAATCTAATCGGAGTTTTGAAAAAGAGTAGGTAAGTTACGCCGACCGCTAACGACCCGCAAAATCTCGATGCCATCTTCTAAAATTCTGTAGAAAATGACATATCCTTCGATCGAGATGCCTCTCAAGTCAGGACGAATTGAAGCATAGCTTTTTCCACTATTCGGGAAAGCAATTAGTTGTTGACATTTGCGATTGAATGCTTGGAAGAACCGATCGCCTGCTTCAAGATTGTTTTCTTCAAAATAGTCAGCAATTTGATTGAGATCCTGACTAGCAAGAACGTTGATAACATAGCGACTCATGCCCTTTCTGAGCCTCTTTGCTGAAATCTCTCCAAAATCTGGTTAACGAAGGTTTCGCCATCAATTGGCGGAGTGTGAGTCGAAGCTTCGATCGCTGCATCAATTTTGCCGCGCACGTCCTCAGTCCACTCGGCATCGGCGCGATCGTATTCATCTAACAACCGCAATGCAACTTCCAAAACTTCCTCAACAGAACGATACCGCCCTGATTGCAGCTTTGTTTGGACAAGACGTTCTTGATCAGGACTTAGGCTAATACTCATCAAAGTTCTCCTAATCTGCTGCAATCATGACAGGCTCTTGATAGAGCGGTACTGTAAATGTAACAGTCGATCCCAATCCTTCGCCCATACTGTAGAAGTTCACATCGCCACCCATTGCTTCAACCAGTTTTTGAGAAATCGCCAATCCTAGCCCTGTACCACCATACTGCCGAGTCATCGAGCCATCGACTTGGCTGAAAGATTGAAAGAGCTTGTCTTGTTTGTCTAGTGAAACTCCAATTCCAGTATCTGCAACTCGAATTTTGACCAATCCAGGCAGTTCTTCATCTTGAACGACGAGCCGCTTTTTAATTACCTCTGCGCTGACAGTAATTGCGCCTTCATTGGTGAATTTGATCGCATTCCCCATCAGATTCAGCAAGACCTGAAGCAATCTCTGATAGTTTCCGAACACAACAATTTCATCGTGTGTTTGTGGCAACTGGACTTCAAAATCGAGATTCTTTTGGCGAATCTGCGTCCGCGTCATCGTTTCAACTTGATCAAGTAGCTCTTGTAAACTGACTGGATTGCATTCGATTTGCATTTTTCCAGCTTCGATTTTGGCAATGTCTAGAACATCGTTAATGATGTCGAGGAGGTGCATTGCCGATCGATGAGCTTCTTCAATAAATTCCCGCTGCTCAATGGGATCTTCCGCCATGCCATCTAGAATTAGCTTCAAAAAGCCAATCATTCCATTCAGCGGCGTTCTCAATTCGTGCGAAGTATTCGCTAAAAACTCACTCTTGAGCCGCGATGCTTCTTCAGCCTGATGTCTCGCTTCTTCTAGTTCGCGATGTTTC
>JADEXW010000811.1 GCA_015206935.1 Pseudanabaenaceae cyanobacterium LEGE 13415
GCTATAATCTGTTCAATCCTTACTAGAGCAGAATCATGCTTGAAGCCGTAGAAGCTTTACAGCAGGCAAAAGTCGTCACTAATTCAGATGGTCAAGCCGTTGTCCAGATTAACTTAGAGGCGTGGGAAGCCATTCACGCTGCGATTCAACCCGACGAAGAAAACGATGCGATCGTGCTGAAACTTTTCCTTGATTTCATCACGACCGAAGCCCTTAAAAGTAAGAATTTACAGCCCTACACCGCTGAGATGTCTGAAACGGCGCATCGTTTAATTGCAGGTGTAGTTCTAAACGATGAGTAATTTGCTCTGTAACGGGTGGGAGATCTTCTTTCACCCGCAGCTTTTTGGAGTTCAGTATCAGCAACTTGTCGATCGAGTCACAAAACTCAAGAAACGTCTGCCTGAAGCTAAGTTTAAAACTCATACAACCGTCAAACTATTTGCAGCAATCACGATCGGGATTGAGGAGAAGATTTCTGCCGATCCATTCGCTCGTCACTTTGCTTTGACAGGTGGACTCAAGCGATATGGGCGCATGAAGAAAATGGGTTTGCCAGAACGTTACCGCTTGTTTTTTCGCGCGTTTGACCAATCGGAAAGAAAGGCGATCGTGATTTTGTAGCTCGGCTTTCCTCGTAAAGAAGGAGCGAAAAACGATTGTTATCAGGTGTTTGAAAAGATGGTATCGCGTGGAGATTTTCCTGAAAGCTTGGAGGCAATTTTGGCAGAATGTTCTGTGCTAGAGCAACCAGGCGATGAAGAAGTTTAACAGCGAAATTTAGCAGAGGGTTTCGAGCAGGGTTAAGCGATCGAATAGGATCATTAACTTGTTGTACCGCGTTGGCATAGCAACTAATGGTCATCCCTAATTCTTCGTAGCACCTCAACACAGCCAGATGTACCAACCAACAGAAAGAGTCCGCCTACGAATAACGCACTAGGTCGGCGATCGTATAGCTGCTGTAGAACCAAGTTCCTCTGACTCGGATCTTTGAGAAAGGATTGAATCGTTTTAGCTTGCTCAGAGTTGAACCCGTTTAATTTAATCTCCTCCTGGGTTTGAGTGATCAATAGGTTGAACCATTCAGACTCAATCGGTTCTTCAGAGATCACGCTCTTTATTTCACTCAACGAGATGTCCTGTTTAGTGCTTTGACCAAATGTTCCAATCCTACTAATTTGACAGTACCCTGAAATTGAACTATCCCGTTTACAGTGAAGACTCGTAACACTTTCTACGAGTAAAAGTCCTAATCCAACAAAACTGAAGAAACTACAGAGAACGAGATTTATGAGGAGTCCGGTAGGGTTCGATAATGAATCCTCCCCAACCATTTGGGTTGGAGGTTGTTGATTATCCATTGTTCTGCGTCTTTCGTCTAAGTTGCTGAAACGTTTAAAGCAAACAACTGCCGAGTCAAGTAAGAGGAAATTGTCACTTCTCCTAGAAATCAGAGTAACACGACTCAACTTGCACAAAAGCGATTGGAGCAAAGACTGTTCAATCCTTACTAGAGCAGAATCATGCTTGAAGCCATAGAAGCTTCACAGCCGGCAAAAGCCGTCCCCAATTCAGATGGTCAAGCCGTTGTCCAGATTAACTTAGAGACGTGGGAAGCCATTCACGCCGTGATTCAGCCCGACGAGGAAAACGATGCGATCGTGCTGAAACTTTTCCTTGATTTCATCACGACCGAAGCCCTCAAGAATAAGAATTTACAGCCTTACACTGCTGAGATGTCTGAGTTTGCAAATAATAAGAAAAACGACTGCACCAAATAAATCAAGCAGCAATGCAAAGATAGTCATTTAGGTTACCTCACAAACAGGAAAGCCTTGACTATAGCTTGTTGTCGATGGTTTCACAACATTTACTATTCTTTAAAAATACTTTAGGTCTTTCACGGTTAGCATAAGTTATACCTTTCCGATCCGATCGATCGGATAAAACCGAAACCAAGCCCGCCCCAAAATGAACTCTCTCGGCAAGAACCCCCAAACGTGAGAGTCATTACTGTTATTCCGGTTATCGCCCATCACAAAGTAACTGTCTTCAGGAACTTGCACCGCAGGCATTTGATACGCTGGTTTTTCTGCAATGTATGGCTCTTGTAGCGGTTGATTATCTACAAAAACTTTACCGGACTTAATTTCGATCGTTTGTCCCGGTCTGCCAATAATCCGTTTAATAAACGCTTGATCC
>JADEXW010000812.1 GCA_015206935.1 Pseudanabaenaceae cyanobacterium LEGE 13415
GTCCCAATCGTCCAACGCCTAAACATCCTCAACTGCGGCAGTTATCTTGTTTTGCCCTCGGTTTGATTGTGCTGCCGATCTGGTTAAGCCAGCAGCTTCCAATTCGGATGCCACCCTTAGTTCCACAACCCACTTTCGCGTTGCTCTTGAACTCATCGTAATGACTTCAACACAAACCTACACCTGTAAGCCCCTAAATCCCCCAAATTTGGGGGACTTCGAGCCAGAAAAAATTCTCGAACTCCAGAGCGCTTTCCACCTTCAAAGTCCCCCAGAATTGGGGGATTTAGGGGGCATTAGCCGACCCAACCGAAGCGAGAATGATATCAATTCGATCAATTAACGATCGATATAATCCTGTAAAGCAGTCACGGTTAAAGTCTCAGCCTGCATCGATCGAATTGCCGACGCTGTCGCTTTCGCACCCGCGATCGTGGTAATCATCGGGATCTTATACGTCAACGCCGTTCGACGAATTAAGCGATCGTCTTCGTGCGCCTCTTGTCCAGCAGGGGTGTTGATGATCAACTGAATCTGCTCGTTCTTAATCGAATCCAGCACATGCGGTCTACCTTCGTGCAGTTTCAGAACCAGTTCCACATCCAGCCCGTGTTCTTTCAGCGCTTTGCGGGTTCCAGAAGTGGCAACTACTTTGAAACCAAGCTCCATCAGTTCTTTGACGGCTGGAACGACTGCGGCTTTTTCTCGATCGTTCATTGACACAAAAACTGTTCCTTGACGGGGAAGCCGCTGACTCGCTGCTAATTCCGCTTTTGCATACGACTTTCCGAAATCGGAATCGATCCCCATCACTTCTCCGGTCGATCGCATTTCAGGACCCAAAATCGTATCGGTTCCAGGGAATTTCTCAAACGGCAGAACCGCTTCTTTGACAGAAATGTGTTCGGGGATGATTTCTTCGGTGAATTGGAGATCCGCCAATGTTTTACCCGACATAATTCGAGATGCCATTTTTGCTAACGGAATCCCGATCGCTTTGGAGACAAATGGAACCGTTCGGGAAGCTCTTGGGTTGGCTTCGATAATGTAAACCTGGTCGCCTTGAACTGCAAACTGAATATTCATCAAACCGACAACATTCAGAGCTTTCGCAAGTTGAATTGTCCAAGTGCGAATACGATCGACGATTTCTTTGCTCAAAGTCACGGTCGGAATCGAGCAAGCTGAATCCCCAGAGTGAATTCCGGCTTGTTCAATGTGTTCCATAATTCCGCCGATCACGACCGTTCCGGTTTGATCTGCGATCGCATCGACATCGACTTCGATCGCATTTTCGAGGAAGCGATCGACCAAAATCGGATGATCCGGCTCAACCTGAACCGCATACGTCATGTATCTTTCGAGTTCTTGATCCGAGTAAACGATTTCCATTGCTCGTCCACCCAAGACGTAACTCGGACGGACAACGACCGGATAACCAATTTCACGCGCGACCTTTTTCGCATCGGCATAATCTCGTGCGATCCCGTTCGCAGGTTGTTGAATGTTCAACTCACGCAGAATCTTTTCAAACCGTTCGCGATCCTCGGCGGTATCGATCGAGTCGGGTGAAGTGCCCCAAATTTTGGTTGGAACCGTTCCTTGCTTGAGGAATTGATCGAGCGGAACTGCTAATTTCAGCGGCGTTTGTCCACCGAATTGAATGATGACCCCTTCGGGCTGTTCCGCTTCGATAATGTTAAGAACATCCTCTTTTGTCAGCGGCTCAAAATAAAGTCGATCGCTCGTATCGTAATCGGTCGAAACGGTTTCAGGATTTGAGTTCACCATAATCGTTTCGTAGCCATCTTCGCGAAGTGCAAACGACGCATGACAGCAACAATAATCGAACTCGATCCCTTGTCCAATTCGATTCGGTCCTCCCCCTAAAATCATCACTTTGCGGCGATTCGAGGGCAGCACTTCATTCTCTTCTTCGTAAGTCGAATAGTAGTAGGGCGTAAATGCCTCAAATTCTGCCGCACAAGTATCCACCGTTTTATAGACCGGAATGATCCCTAGCGATTTTCGATGAGTGCGAACCTCATCTTCGGTGGTCTTCGTTGCAAACGCAATTTGCCGATCGCTAAATCCTTTCTTCTTAATTTCCAGCAGTTTATCGGCTGTCAAATCTTTGAGCGTCGATCGCTTCAATGCTTTCTCAGATTCGAGCAGATCCGCTAACTTATCGAGGAACCAAGG
>JADEXW010000813.1 GCA_015206935.1 Pseudanabaenaceae cyanobacterium LEGE 13415
CCCTTTTCTCATGCCATGTGCCAGCGTTAGTGCAATCCGCTTGCGAGCTTCAGGCACTTGAACACTGGGCAACGAACCATAGAGAATATCGATCACTTCATCAGTCGTAAAGGTATCGCTGGGAGAACCCGTTAATACTTTCAGAACTGCTTCTGCGGGAGTCATTCCTTTGAAGTCGCGCTTCATGGTGGCATCAAACGGAACGGGCGGTTTCACGTTGCGCTGTTTCTTGGGTGCTGCTTCGTCGGTTTTCTTCTTGCCGCGCGTTTTCTTCTCAGGCGCTACTTTGGTCGTTTCTTCGGGTGCTGCTTTTGCTTTACCGCGTCCTTTGCGTTGCTGTTTGGGCTTTGCTTCAGAAGCAGGAGCAGCCGCTTCTTCTACTGTTGGAAGTTCGATCGGTGCTGCTTTCTTACCCTTACCTTTGCCATTGGTGGGAGGTTCGATTTGTCCACCGAGCAAACCATTGAGGTATTCAAGAGTTTGATCAATCTCGGTGGTTGCTGCTGCAACTGCGGCTTTGATGATCGAATCACGATCGCCCTTTAGTCGATCGCGTTCTTGTTCTAAGTTCTTGCGGACTGCATTATCTAAGATTGCGTAGGGCATTGATGTACCTCACTGTAAATTGTTCTTGATTGTAGTGCCTGTTGGATCAATCAGAACAATAATTTTGCAATTTTGTATGTTAATTTTGCACTTTTTTTAGTTGATCTGACCACCGTTGATCAACTATCAGATCATGTAATGCTGATGATCGCAGTGTTTCAGCCATTTTTGATAGTCGATCAAGGGATAGATAAAAATTTGCCTGTAAGTCCAGCGGCAAGGGTTTCAGCCGATGGAGTACTGTGATTTTACTGCCGAAATTTCACCAGTACTCCACGCTGTGCGGTGAGTTGATCACTTGGCTTCCCAATCAAAGTTGATCAGCTTCAGATGTTCAGGATTGGCAATGAGTTCTTTTGCGAGTAAATAGCCTGCGATCGTCCAGGTTTGATACTTCCGAGCTTCTTTACCGATCAATCGACCATCGGGGCCATCGTAGTACTCTGGAAAGTGGTCTTCGAGCAATCGCCGTTCCGCAATTGCGATCGCATGATGCGCCAGTTCACCGCGATTCATTTTTTTTGCAGCAGCAGTCAGCATCCACAGTAGAACGGGCCAACTCCCGCCATTGTGATACGACCACGGACGATTCTTTGGATCGGCTCCGGTCACAATGCGCCATTCCACATCTTCGAGCGCTGGATAACAAAGCTTCATCGGCATCTGTCCGACCAAATCCCCCCAGCGCAGTTCGATTAAGTTCAGAATCTTGTGGGACTGTCTTTCGGTGGCGAGAGCAGACACGATCGACATTAGATTTCCAATTGAGAAGAAGCGGACATCAAGCTGGGACGGCCCTAAGTTCCCTGCCATGTATCCACCTGCTTCTGGGAGCCATTTTGCCAGGCGATAGAAGGGAATCGAGTCGGAATAGATATTGAACTGGTTGAGCGCCTCTTCGCCGTATTCTTCGACTTGATAGCGGTAAATCACGTTTAAGCGCTCTGGATCAAGCCAATAATGCTCTCTCAGTTGCCGTCTAAGCGGGATTAAACGGCTGTGAATCCCCTGAATCATTTTCTGGTTTTCATCGTTCTCCACGAGCAGTTCTAAGCTGGATCTGAGAGCGGCATAGAACAATGCTTGAATGTCGAGTGGATGACCATAGGTTCCCATGCGTCGATCGATCATGCTGGCTCCATCCGGAACCAACACCATCGGATACATATCAAATCGCGTCACCAAGCAGAGTTCTAAGATAAAGCGAATGCCTTCTTGAACATCGGATTGAGAAGCAAAACTAATGTCTCCAGTGGCAATCACATACGCTCTGAGCAGAATAATCCACCAGAGTCCTGAATCCGCAGGCGCAACTCTCCCGATCGCATGATCGCCAAAGTCGGCTTTCAGATACTCTCCACCTTCATAAGCAATGATTTTGAAACTTGCAGGCATCAAGCCGCGACTGGGTTTGGAAGAATCGAACTGCGTCGTTTTCGGTTGGAGTCTTAACGTCTCTTCCAAAAAGGTGCGAACAATCTCGAATCGACCCCGCATCAAAAATAAAAGGGCAGAGGAGATAAAGTCCCGCACAAAACATTGGTCATAGTTCAGGGCGGCGACTTCCGTATCACAGGCAGCGATCGTGCCAATCT
>JADEXW010000187.1 GCA_015206935.1 Pseudanabaenaceae cyanobacterium LEGE 13415
CGCCGATTCTTGGCAAAATCAAGTTGATTCACATTCGCCAGAAGCGTGCGTACTTCAGTTAACTTCTCCTCATTCTTTGTACAAGAATAATGAAACTCTGCTCTGCGGAGATTACCAATTGCTCGTTCGCGGGTGAAGGATATATATCCTATATCTCTATAGAACTGTCCATCGCTTTCATCGTCTAATCGGGTTTGACTGCAAGTTTGGCGCGAGTCTGCGGTCGCCTTGGCAATGGGGAAGTTGATCAATGTAACGGTGGTTGCGGCAACTAGGGAAATGGATAACAGAGCTTTCAACATCGTCGTATTTTGTGAGTTTAACTAGGTTTGCAGCATTCTCTTCCCTTGATGGAAACCACAAAAGAAGAGAATGCGATTCGGTCAATCCAAAGAACATGATTCAACGGCTGCCACGGGTATCTGGATTAGTTAGGAACCAATAGCTCTAACAGAATCAGACAGCAATCATGCCGTAGTTGCAATCTATCCAGTGTTTTTGCGATTATTTGCACCCTAATTGATGGATAGCTTTCCTGTCAAAAAACTGTCCGGTCTATTGAGGGACAAGAACATTCCGATCAACGGCGACTCGATTATCATTGCGAGTAAAATCGAGAGATGGAGCTGTGGCTAAGAAAGGTCCATACGCTCCTCGGTAGCTACTTCTTCCCGGCTCTTGTCTAAGCCATCCCAGGACTCCACCAGATAAATTCCGGAGGGCTACACCTAAACCGCCTGGTGGAATTGGCTGATTCTCAACGATGGAACCATTAAACTGCTGTGCTGAACTAGACGGAGTTGAAGAAAGGAAGTACCTTACACCCGCTGCTCGCTGACTAAGTCCACCTACAGTCTGCGTTAGCACTTCTTGATCATCCGACAAATCAACCAAACCAAGTCTTTCTAATTCAAGAGTTGGCATAATTTAACTCCCTGATTACATTACAGAAAATACAGAAACCTGCTTGTAAATCCAAAGTGTTATGACTACGAAGCATTGAACTTATCCTAACCTTAAAACACTCAATGTCAATGTCAAAATTAGTATTTCATCTGTCCTATTTTCTAAACGTTTGAAATCGCACAGCAGCCTCATTAATGTCAATGGGACTTGTTTTACTGCTCATTCCAGAATGAATGACTGCTGATACAGTAGATGCAGAGAAATTGATTTAGTTCCCAGTCGATAAAAACTTGATCTTTATGTATCCGTAAGCAATCTTGCTTTCCTCATGATGAAAGACAGCACCGTTTCTTCCTCAGAAATAATGCTGGCATTCACACTCATCCCTGGCTGGAGTGAATAGCGGTTTCCTTTCACCTCAAAATACGGTTTTGCTAACTGGATCGTGACCTCATAATAGGGTGTGAAACCCGCTTCCGCCTGATTTCCATCACTCTGACGCTGTGGTGTAATCGCATCTGGTGAAATTTCTCTTACTGCACCCTTAAGCATTCCGTAATCCGGATAGGGAAACGCTGTGACCTGTAATTCTGTCTTGCCTTCTGTACATTGCTCGACGGATGAAGCGCGACAAATCTTGACTTTGCGAATGTCTTGGATCGGCACTTTCGCCTTCACGACCAACGCCGAATCGCGGGGGCTAATCTGGGCAATCTCCTCGCCCGGTTGAACAAACTGCCCGACGTTTCTCAAGTTCAGCCGCTGAACCACCCCATCCACTGGCGAAATAATCTTCGTTTTCTCAAGCTGCTCCTTCACCTGCTGAATCTCTTTCTGGTCTTGTTCAATTTGGTCTTGAAGCTGAATGCGGTTGCGGTTGAGAGTCGCCGTCTGCTGATCCAACGAGGGCTGAATTTGCTGCAATTTGGCGCGGGCAGCGGCGTAAGCTTGTCGCTTTTGCTGCACCACTAATCCAGCCACCGCGCCCTGTTGAACGAGATTTTCGGCAGCAGTCAGTTCAGCCTGAGCCAGCTCGATTTCAGACTGCGCCTCTTGTTTGGCAACGCTTCCAGCCGTTTCTCCCGACTCCATCTCGGCTTGAATTTGAGCAATTTGCGATCGCGCTTGCCGAATCTTGCCTTCGAGTTGACTTTGCTGAGTAAGAAATTGCACCGGGTTGATCGTGGCAATTTCACTCCCTTTAGAAACAGTTGAATTCTCACGCACCGCAATCCGCTGAATGCTTCCTTGAATTGCAGGTTGAATAATCTTCAACTCTCCTACGGGACGGACGACGGCTTCCGTTTTGACAATCACCTTATATTTAGCTACGGATGACACGAGAAATGCAGAACAAACGCCCGCGACTAAGACTAGATTGCTTACCACAATCCAGCGATTCATCGGTGGAAGAAATTCATTCACAAGCATTGATTTTTGTTCAGATTCAGCCTGGAAATTCGTCATTTTGCAATCCCTCATCTCCTACAGAAATTTTCAGTAATCCAATATTGATTGAAGAAATTCATCACCCAAATGTGTGATAGACAAGTTGAATTTCTCGCGATTTATTAAGAAGTGGTGAATCGAGCAAATTCCAATCGCAATTTTTTATCGTTCGATTCGATTCTTAAACAAGAAATAAGTTTTTGAGCAACGCCATCTTCACCATAAATCCTATTCAACTTTAAGAATGCCACTTCGCTAAAAATCAGGGATGCTCAAGCAAAAATACCCGCACGTGATTCAAATTGATGAATCAGATTGTGCGGCAGCGTGTATTGCCAGCGTGATCAAATATCATGGCAAATCGATCTCAATCAATCGCATTCGAGAAGTAATTGGCACTGGACAACAAGGCACTGCACTCCTCGGATTACAACGTGGAGCCGAATCACTCGGCTTTCGATCGCGACCGCTAAAAGCTCCGTTAGAGATAGTAGATCAACTCCACGAACTCCCTCTACCAATCATCTTGCATTGGAAGGGGTATCACTATGTTGTGCTGTATGGCAGACAAGGCAAAAAATTTGCTATCTGCGATCCAGCCGTGGGCATTCGCTATCTCTCCAGACAAGAGCTTGTAGACGGGTGGCGCAATGGCATCCTCTTGCTGATGGAGCCAGACCCGATTCACTTCTTCGAGCAGGAAGACGAAAAACGTGAAGGGATTCTGCGATTCTTTAAGCGCATTGCTCCCTATCGTGGGTTGTTGCTGCAAATCTTGATAGGTGCAGTCTCGACGGGGTTACTCTCGCTGGCATCGCCCTTCTTAACTCAAATCCTCACCGACGATGTGTTAGTGCGGGGAGACACTCACTTGCTCTCAACCATGATTGGTGTGGTAATTGTGATGACGTTGTTCTCTACAGGACTCCAGCTTACCCAATCGATGATGATTGCTCAGTTTGCTCAACGCTTAGAGTTGGGGTTAATTCTCGAATTCGGGCGGAGAATTCTGCACTTACCGCTGAGTTACTACGAATCCCATCGCAGCGGTGAGATCGTCAGTCGCTTTGGCGATATTCAGCAAATCAATAGCTTAGTTGCTAGCACCGTCATCAGCTTTCCCAGTCAATTCTTCATCGCTGTCATTTCGTTTGGCTTCATGCTGTTTTATAGCCTGAAGCTTACTGCTGCTTCGCTTGCACTCGCAGGCATCATGACGATTACAACCTTCCTGTTTCTGCCGGTCCTACGTCAGAAGACACGACAACTCTTAGTGCTCGAAGCTGAAAATCAGGGCGTGATTGTTGAAACGTTTAAGGGAGCATTGACGCTAAAAACGACCACGGCAAGTCATAGCTTTTGGAATGAATATCAAAGTCGGTTCAGCCGCTTTGCCAATCTTGTCCTCGACACCACGCACATTGGCATCTTTAACAGTACGTTCTCACAATTAGTTTCAAGCTTTGGGGGTGTTGCCATGCTCGGACTGGGTAGCACTCTCGTCATCAGTAAAGAACTCACACTGGGACAGCTTCTTGCCTTCAACGCCATGAGCGGTAATGTGCTCTCGTTGATTGGCATGATCATCGGCTTTATTGATGAACTGGTGCGGATTCAAACGTCGATCCAGCGCTTAACCGATGTGATCGACACCACGCCTGAAGATCAAGCAGACGATCGTAAACCCTTTGGAGTAATCGCTAATGATGCAGACATCACGTTTCATCAGGTGAGTTTCTATCATGTCGATCGCTTTGAGTTGCTCAATGATTTCTCATTACACATTCCTGGTGGAAAAGTCACAGCGCTGGTGGGGAAATCCGGTAGCGGAAAAAGTACTGTCGTCAAGCTGCTTGCAGGCTTGTATCCGCTCAAAGCTGGCAACATTCGGATTGGTCTTTATAATCTGCAAGACCTACCCTTGGAGTGTTTGCGTCAACAAGTCGTGTTAGTTCCGCAAGAAGCTCAGTTTTGGAGCCGATCGATCATTGAGAATTTCAAGCTAGGCGTACCGCAACTGACGTTTGAGCAGATTGTGCGATCGTGCCAAATCACCGAAGCCGATGAGTTCATCAGCCGTCTGCCGGATAAGTATCAAACGGTGCTAGGTGAATTTGGTGTGAATCTGTCCGGCGGTCAGCGACAACGGCTTGCCATTGCTCGCGCCATCGTCACCGATCCACCCATCTTGATTCTGGACGAATCCACCTCTGGACTCGATGCAGAGAGTGAAACTCGTGCCCTCGACAAGCTCTTGTTCCACCGACGTGGCAAAACGACAATTTTGATTAGTCATCGTCCTAGCGTCGTCGACCGTGCAGACTGTATTGTATCAATGCAGGACTATACTCAATCCTAAAGCAGTACAAACACTACTCAGATTCTCAATTTTCTCTACGACTTGTATCGAGAAGTCTAAGCGAACCGTCTGACAGCCGCAGTACAACTTCCAGCCAATACAATCATCTCTCTGATTGCCTAAGCCTCATTCGTTTGCAATATTCACCACGTCATCAATTCTCATTTTCCCCCGATGAACATAGTTATGTTTATCGGGGTCGATTTGGTGTTGTTGATGGTGTTGTTGAATCTCTTGCTGCCTTGTCCCTTCAATTAGTTCCCCTTTGCGATTCTTACCTCCAATTGCCGCTACAATTGCTTCCTGGCTTTTCACGAACGCTTTCAATGTATTAATCCCGATCGCCCATTTCTCGTTGTGCTTACGCCCTGGCTGATTGTTGTATTCGATAATTGCATCAATCGCCCTATTGAGTCGATCGCCCGTTTCTGCCGCCCCAGCCCGTTGACGCAACCCTTCCCTCTGATTAGTTTCCGTTTCTTGCTTAACCTTGTCTGGTGCAGTTGATTCGCTTTGTTGAGTCAACTGCTTTCTACCTTTGAGCGCTTTCGTTGGCTGGGTTAGGGGAGCTTGAGTCAGTGCTGGGATGAGCACCTTTTGCACCTCGACTAATTGAGCGATCGCGTCGAGCAATTGATCAAACTTCAAGTCCTGCGGAGTAGCGATCGCAGTCGTAGTATTCAATTCAGCTTCATCCAATTCAGGCTGAGTTTCTACAACTTGAGGTTGCATAGGGACATCTGCTTCTATTTCAGTTGATGTCAACTCTGCTTGCGGTTGATTCTGCTGAGCTTCCAACTCATTGAGGAACGCATGAAACCGTTCGTATTGTGTACCTTCAAACCGTTCGAGAAGCTGCCCTAGTCGGCGTTTGTCTTCCTTCCACATCCGGTAAGACGTGCCTTCTCTCCGTTCTTTCTGGGGTTTCGGTTCTATTGCCTGTTGAAACTGCTCAATCGGCTCAATGCCACCCACCCCCAACTTAATCCCTTTGCGCTTGCCGTTGTAGTGAGAAACTGTCGCGTTCCGCGCTTTTTGTCGTCGATCCCGCGCTTCGTGTCGTGTAACTTGAACGGCTAGAACGCCTATCATGTATAGTTTTAAGCGTTGTAGCATGGCAGTTTTAGCGATCGAATGGAGCAATCAAGTGTGGCAGTGCGACCACACCAAAATCGATGTGTTAGTGGTGGATCAAGCGGGTGAAGTGCTGGGGCGACCGTGGTTGTCGATCGTCGTCGATACCTATTCCCGCTGCATCATGGGACTGCACCTTGGTTTTGATGCTCCCAGCGCTCAAGTGGTTGGATTAGCCCTGCGTCATGCAATTCTGCCGAAACAGTACCCGGCTGCTTATGAATTGCAGCAAGTGTGGGATACGTATGGATTGCCGCAGTATTTGTATACGGATGGCGGCAAGGACTTTCGATCGCAGCATCTAGAGCAAGTGGCAACTGAGCTAGGCATCGTTTTATGTTTACGTCGCAAGCCTTCGGACGGCGGCATTGTGGAACGTCCCTTTGGCACATTTAACCGAGAATTCTTCAGTACATTACCGGGATACGTCAGCAGCAATGTCATCGAGCGATCGCCTCAAGCTGAAACTGAAGCCTGCATAACCTTATTGCAATTGGAACGCTTGCTAGTGCGCTATGTTGTAGATCATTACAATCAGCGGATTGATGCACGAATGGGCGATCAGAGCCGCATCGGTCGCTGGGAAGCTGGACGCATAGCACAACTGCCATTACTCGGAGAACGGGAGCTAGATATCTGCTTGCTGCGACGCGACCAACGCACGATTTACCGCAATGGCTACATTCAATTTGCCAATTTGACTTACCAAGGAGAGCATTTAGCAGCGTATGCAGGTGAAACAGTGATTCTGAGATATGACCCGCGTGACATTACCACCATTTGGATTTATCAGCTTCAAGACAGCAAAGAGGTCTTCCTCACTCGTGCCCATGCTACTGGACTCGAAACCGAAATCTTAGCGTATGCCGAAGCGAAAGCGATGAGCCGAAGGATTCGTGCAGCAGGGCAAGAAGTGAGCCAGAAATCATTGCTGAATGAAGTGCGCGATCGCGGTTTAACGATCGAGAAATTACAACGCCAGAAGAAGCAACGAAAATCAAATTCGATTGTTCCTGCTCAGGCAAATACTCAAACGACTGCTGAAACAACACTAGGAATACAACACCGCGAACTTGAACCACAAAATTTAAGCAATGCAGAGTGCAGCACCGAAAAAGAGATGATTGCTGCTCCTATTCTGCCCAATCCTGAATCTGTGAAATCGAAGAAGCCCGTGCCCTTTGTCCGGGTGTACGAAGACTATGACCAACTTAGACGGGAGACGACTCGATCGTAATGCCAGACTCCACCACCCCGGAAATCATTGTCCCGCCCCCTCGAACTTCAAAATTGGATTCGCCAACGCAACAACAGATTGAACGCCTGCAAAATCACAGTATTGTCGAACTGGAAATGGTGCAGCAGTTTCACAGTTGGCTCGATGACAAACGCTCCTGTCGGCAAGCCTGCCGTGTCGTTGGGGACTCACGCACCGGAAAAACTGTCGCTTGTAATGCCTACCGCCACAAACACAACGATCAGCGCACAAACGGAGATGCCCCGATCGTTCCCGTAATGTATCTCCACGCACCGACTGAATCGGGACCACGAGAATTGTTTGTTGGGTTACTGGACTATTTGCAATACCGCATTACCAGAGGCACGATTTCAGATTTGCGCGATCGCGTCTACCGCCTCCTCAAAACTTGCCAAGTCGAAATGATCATTCTCGACGAAGCACACCGCTTGCGCCCAAAAACATTTTCGGAAATCCGCGACATTTTCGATCTGCTCAACATTTCCGTTGTTCTCGTCGGTACAGATCGACTTGATGCGGTGGTGCGACGTGATGAGCAAGTGTACAACCGCTTTATGGCGTGTCACCGCTTCCACCGCTTGGATAGTCAAGCGCTCGAAGACACGACTGCGATTTGGGAAGCGTATGTGTTGCGACTGCCACAACCTTCAAACTTGACCAGTGCGCCGATGCAGAAGATTTTGGGTGCATCGACACGCGGGTATTTGGGCTTACTCGACGACATTTTACGGAATGCAGCGCGACGGGCACTGCATTCAGGACGATCGCACATTGATTTGAATCTGTTGAGTCAAGCCGCAGCGGAGTATCACTAATGGAATCTGAAACCTTCGCGTGACTCCACATCTCGATGAAAGCTTTGGACATTTTCTGGGGCGATTTCGCCGAGCGAATGAGTTAAGCCATAAAGCGATCGCAGACCAGTTAGGCATTCGTATCGAATGGGTGCAGTCCTGGGATTCGCCTTCCCGTCGTCGTAACCCCACATCATTGCAAATGATCGCTTTATCGAAATTAACTGATGTAGACCCTGAACAATTGGTAAAGATGCTGCCGTCAGAGCCGCTGCATCTGCAAACGCGGCTTTGTCCGGCTTGTTATGCGGAAGTGCCAGTGCATCGATCAACGTGGCAACGCGCCAATGTTGATTTTTGCGATCGACATTCGATGCAATTGCTTTCTGCTTGTCCGGAGTGCCATATAGGATTCCGAACTCCAGCGTTGTGGGAAGACAATTGCTGTGAGGGATGTGGGCTGTCCTTTGCCCGGATGCCGTGTCATTTAAAGCCGAAACAAGTACGATCGACTGCACCAAAACGAGATCGAGAACAGTTAAGCAAGCGCCAGCAATAATTTGACTGCCCAGATGACTTCTCTGCCGCTGGTCGGTTCATGTGCCTTGTGGAATTGCTGCTTGAGCTGTTTGAACAACAGTTCCTGTTCCAGCACGTCTGGCGAGTAGGTCCATTGTCCCGGCGTGAGACGACGGGTGATCAATGCGCGATCTCGCTCAATCTTTTCGGCGTTGAGGGTGGCGCAAGCTGCGTAAAATGCGAGTTTGAGGGCATCAATTTGGGTTTCAATTTGCTCAAGTTGAATGCGGAGGTCGATCATGGTTTCGATCACGTCGATTGGGTTGAGCAAGTCGAGGTCGATCATTGCAGATGAAGCGGAAGTTGTGAGCATAGCGTGTTCAAAGCAGGGTAAATATTGCCATACTTTACGCCTGTGCCCACAGGTTGGATTGAGGGTGCAACAGAAGTTTATCGATCGTCTTTTATGTATAGGATTAATTACTTCTGTGTAATTCTATTACAAGATTGAGAGATCTATTCGCGGAAAGTATTGCGATTCAGGAATGGGATTGTAAATAGTTTTGTGTGTGCGACGTGAAAGG
>JADEXW010000012.1 GCA_015206935.1 Pseudanabaenaceae cyanobacterium LEGE 13415
CACATGGCTTAAGATTCCAGAGCCAATTTCAAGGGGTAGTGCTGCTCAAAATGAGCTACTTGGAGCATTGATTGGCTTTCAGCAAAAGAGCAATGAAAAGTGGAGCTTTGAGTTTGCATCACAAGATTTAGAGGGAAGCTTTGATTTTCGGGGTTATCTCGCTTGCGGCTACGATGACGCTTGCGGTAAGCTCATTCGTCTTGATCCACCTATAGGGGGAGTCGGAGCCGAGACAAGTGTTTTTTATAAGCCAACAGGTGATGATCCACGCCCTTCCGTGCTTGGGGGACTCTTTGGGGGATCTCAGCTTCACTGGATTCAACGAGTTAAAAGTAATCACGGACTTAACGATGAGCATGGAGTTAATGAAGATGTACTCGATGTTAGTTCGGGCAATACAACAACCCCTTACTATGCATCTGAGAAATCTGCTGGCTTTTCTGATGCACCTCGTAGATCAGATTACAAGAACAACCATACCTGGGATGCAGATCTTTATCTCGCCGCAGAGACGAAGGAAGGAGATGTTAGGAAAGTCACAATTTACAATGGCGTTTCTTGGGGATGGCGAAATTTAACTTTCCGCCGAGATCAGGCAGATATTTGCCCCTACACTGATCCATCTAAATGCACACTGAATCCAGCAAATGTCCCAATGGATTTGGCAATGGTGTTTGATACCACAGGTAGTATGGGAGCTATCATGGGCTACGTGAAAAACGAGATGCGAAATACCTCAAAGTTCTTGTTCAACCAAGTCCCAGATACCCGAATTGCAGTTGTTGACTATAAAGATTTTTCCGTCTCTCCATTTGGTGGTCTTGGCGATTATCCTTATCGCGCTGTCCTGCCTTTTTCATCAAATCAAAGTAGCATTAATGCTGCGATTGGTGGATTGACTACGGGTGGTGGTGGAGATACACCAGAGTCCTTGTTGTCTGCTTTGGTTAGAACACTCAGGACTGAGAATCTGGGCTACTGGAGAAACAAAGTCAAGAAAAGCGTTATCTACATAACTGATGCACCTGCTCATGACCCAGAACCTTTCACAGGTTATACATGGGGATATGTTGTAGATGAGTCGTATTTAGTAGATCCAGCAATCCT
Source organism: Pseudanabaenaceae cyanobacterium LEGE 13415 (assembly GCA_015206935.1). Taxonomy (GTDB): domain Bacteria; phylum Cyanobacteriota; class Cyanobacteriia; order Leptolyngbyales; family Leptolyngbyaceae; genus Leptolyngbya. The sequence continues at coordinate 1,108 of JADEXW010000012.1, forward strand.
ATATGCAATTGTGCCAAACTACCTCAAGGATGATCCTAAATTGACGATGGTGACTAAGTGGACAGGTGGAAGAGTATTTGGAGTAGACTCTCCCAGCGATGCACAAAAAGCACTAGCTGCAATTCTTGCAGAGATCAACGGTGCTGAGATAGCAACAAACACTGGGACAACACCTGATCCATCAGATCCTCCGGCATTACCAAATCCTCCAACACCACGATCTGTTCCTGAGCCTTCATCTTTGTGGGGTTTCCTGGCTGTATTGTTAGCAGGTGGGCATAGATTATTGAAGAAATCAAAGTGCAAATCAGCAACGGTTCGGACGGTTTCAGGCAGTGATTGTGCCGTAGTTATAAAGGGTTGAATAGTTGGCACGAGATTTGATTTGGGTCCAGGTCTAACTTGCAACTAACTGACAGCGGTTTATGACGCGCAATACTAACCCTAGCGCATTCACGTCATAAACCGCTCACGTCTCTCGGTTTACGATTCGCACAAGCAGGCTTTGTACAATGGCTTCCATAAAGCTTTTCATCCAGTGTTTGTTCTTAGCTGCATCCTAATGGATGGGATGGGTTGCCTTTCTGTCAAAAAACTGTCCGGACTATTGTTAAGGTGCTAATTAGTAAATCGATACCGAACGAATAGCCATATGAAAATTGTTCAGAGCCAACTTGCCAAAGTGGGCAATCTCGCAAACCGCAATTGAAATTTTTCGTCACGCTGTTCACGACAATTTTGGTGGTCTGTGGCAAGGTTAATTTCACCAATTTGAGCCGATACAGCTATTTGCACGAAAGAACCTATCGACGACAATTTGAGAAAGCATTTGACTTTATTGGCTTGAACTTGAGCATTGTAGCAGATGCAACTGCAACCGGGCAGAATCTACTAGGAGTCATGGATAGTTCATTCATTCGCAAAAGTGGGAAGACAACCTTTGGCTTGGATTGGTACTACAACGGCAGTGCTAGTCAGGTGGAGAAAGGCTTGGAGGTGTCGCTGATTGGACTGGTCAATATCGAGACAGAGCAGGGTTATGCGGTTTGTGTCGAGCAAACGTGCAGCTCGCAGGATTTTCCAGAATTCACCCGCATTGACCAGGCTATCGACCAAGTTCGGAGACTGCGCCCCCAGTTGCCTACCCAAGTGCGACACTTTGCTGTAGATGGACTATATGTTAAACAGAAATTCGTGACTGGAATGCGACACCTGAACTTGCATCTGATCAGTAAGCTCAGACGTGATGCAAATCTACGCTACCTGTTCGAGGGCGTACAGAAGCCGAGAGGCAGAAGACGCACGTATGCTGGCAAAGTGAACTTGACTGATCCAACGTTGATGCATTGCGTGGAGGAACTTGAACCTGACATTGCACTCTACACCGCAGTAGTCTGGCACGTCTCGCTGCAATGTCGCATTCGTCTGGCATACCTACACGATACCCGTAATGCTCAGTCGCCTAAGTTTGCCTTGTTGTTTTCGACTGACCTAGATCTTTGCCCGAAAGACCTCATCCGCCTCTACCGCCTACGCTTTCAAATCGAATTTCTCTTTCGGGACAGTAAGCAGTTTACTGGGCTTGAAGATTGCCAATCTGCCCATGCCAAAAAACTCGATTTTCACTTTAATTCAAGTCTCAGTACACTCAACCTTGCCAAACTGCAAGCTTGGGAGGAGCGTGACCCAGACCAACCCTTTGTCTTCTCAATGGCAAGCCTCAAACGTCGCGCCCTCAATGATTTCCTGCTCGATGCTTTTATTTCAAAGTTAGAGCTATCGCCGACTTCGATTAAATCCCATCCTAACTATGAATCCTTACGAGATTATGGGGTGATTGCTGCCTAATTTTGTCCGTAGCATTGTGCTAAAGGAATTCGCGTTATTGGGAGTAGCATAAACCCTCGCACTACAGGTGAAACAAGTAAAAGAGATGACTATAGATGACTATAGGTAGAAAAGTGTAAGGCGCTTCTCATATGATTCGAGAAGCACAATCAAGTGAATACATCACTCTTTCATCATTTGTTGCACATCCCGATAAGTCTGCTCGGTCTGCATCTCAGCTATCCAGTTAGTGCCTGTCCAAAGTAGTCCGAACAGCACTGCAAATGAAACCAAGCCTAGTACTGCATTAGTACCAGGATCAGTTGAAAAGATTGCCTTTTTGCAATGTGGGCAAGTTGTTGCGCCTTTTTGAACAAGTTCCTTGCAATATTGATTACATTTCCTACATCTCCGCTGTTCATCAACCTGATTCTTCTCATCTAGTACGATAGCTTCATCTCTGTGGGGTCCTTTTATACCACTGGATACCAGTCACTGTCACACTCACAATTATCGCACTACGGACGCTAAATATTCCATCACGCAGAATCTGCTTGTCCACCTTAAATAGCTGCTCAAGCGCAACTTCAACAACTATTGCGACTGCTACACCTATCAACGCGCAAGTAACTATTGGCACAAAATCCGAGGTTGACCAAGAACTCATTCTAATACGACCTCGAAGAAGCAGAGCTGTGAAAATTACAGGAACAAACACAATTAGAACTGACAAAAGAATTGTCATAACTTAACCCTTTGAAGTGGCTGTCTCAATTGCCCAAACTAAGCTAATACATTCTAATTATTTCATCACGGCAACTAAATAATTTCTAACCCAAATAGTCATAAACCTAATGTCTCACCTGTGACTTTCAAACAGTTCAACCTCGAATACTCACAGGTTGCCTTCTACCGCCGTAATCTGTAACATAAGCGGCACAACGTTCCGGTTGAGCGGCGACGAAAGAACTAAAACGTAGACGAAAAGGCTCTGCACGTCCGCTCCAACCGGAACGTTATGCCGTTTTTTACGATCAACTTTCCGTACACTGATCGACTTCAGCTTTGTGCAGAGCCGTTGAGTTGCTGCTGAAGTTGCTGGACTTCTTCGATCGATAGTCCAGTCCCACGAGCAACGGCTTCGACTGGCAAACCATCGCGTAGGAAATTGCGGGCGATCTCTCGCGTTTTCTCATCCTGGATCGAACGGTAAATCACAGATTCTTGCATAATGTCCCTCTGTACCAATTGGTAAATCACGTCTTCCTCTAATCGTAACCCAGCCAGAATCGCTGAGGCTGCCATCAAATTCGCTTGCGTGGTGGAGTCCTCAATCTGATCGACAATTTGAGTCGCTTGCCGCAACATCTCTGCCGGACTTTCACTCTGTCCGAGTGCCGCGAAGGGGATCAGCCCAGGATATTGCAGGAATAGCGAAGCAGGTTGCTCCCACAGTCGAATTACCTGAAAATTGTGCTGGGTGTTTTCGAGCGTGAAGCTGGTTTGATAAACCAGTTCTGAAGTCGTAGGCTTGAGGTAAATTACCACCTGCCGCATAGGTTTGTCTTCATAGCGTCGATATCCGCGCAGCCGATAATCCGCCATCCGAAAGGGGATTTTCCTCTTCGGCAACGTTTGGAACTCGATATGAAGAATAGAATCCTCAGACTGAAGCAAAATCATGGCATCGGCTCGAATTGGATCGAGGGAGAGTTCCGAGGGTTTGATCTCTGTCATTGTGACCGCTTCCCCAATCAACCAACTGGCAAAGTCGGCTGAGAAGTGTTCAGCAAGAAATCGGCAAGTGTCGTCGTACATGAGAATCGTAAAATTGTGCGATCTGCGCGATTATTTTAGCTCTGAAAAAGTCTGAATTTTGATGGCTGATTGTTGTAGTGCGATCGCACTTGACCAAGATTAGGCGCGATCGCACTTTGCCCATCATCCAACAATCACCGTCTAATCTTTTTCACCTCATCTAGGGCGTATCTGCAAACTCTGAAGCGACCCTAAATCTAGGGTGCATCTTCGAGCGGCGCTGGGCACTCTAACATCTGGAAACAGATGGGAAGAGCAACAATGGCACAGCATCGAGGCGATTTGAGTGACGCACAATGGCAGAAACTACAACCGTTACTGCCGAAACCCGCCGCTACGGGAAGACCCGCCCCCGATCATCGTCAGGTTCTCAATGGCATTTTGTGGATACATCGCACCGTAGCACCCTGGTCAGACTTGCCAGAGCGCTACGGCTCACGCGGTACAGTGTCGAGTCGCTTCTACCGTTGGCGTGCCCAAGGAGTGTGGCAGGCAATTCTCGATCAATTGCAACAGCAAGGGGATGCAGCGCATCAGATTGATTGGGAAGTGCATTTCATCGATAGCACTATCGTTCGCGCTCATCAACATGCAGCCGGTGCAAAAAGGGGGATCAATCGTCTACAGCACCCCGTCTAACAACCGAGCAATTGCAGGAACAGGAAGCGTTGGGACGCTCCAAAGGCGGTTTTAGCACCAAAATTCAAATCCAAGCTGAAGGATTAGGCAAACCAATGCAGTTTGTCATCCTGCCGGGACAGAGCCATGATGTCACAGGATTTGGCAAGCTGAATCAAGCCGCACCTCGCGTCAAGCGCAAAGGACGAGGCAGACCGAAGCAACGACCGCGTTATCTGGTCGGCGACAAAGGCTATGATGCGGACTTGATTCGTCGTACCCTGCGCCGCCAGCACACGACCCCAGTGATTCCCAAGCGTAAAAACGCCAAGCGTAAACCGCGATTCAATCGTGGACTGTACCGAGAACGCAACCGGATTGAACGGCTGATCAATCGACTTAAGCAAGCTCGACGGGTGGCAACACGCTATGAAAAACGGCAGAGAACTATCTTGCGATGCTAACCATTGCTGCAATTCTGATTTGGCTGAAATGAGGCACTACCTTACATTTAGACTTTGCAGATACGCCCTAGATCAAAATCAAAAGGGGCTGATGCGAGTGCCCATAAAGCGATCGAGCAAAGCATTTCTCCAAGCGAAGCGGACTGCCAATACCCAAAGTAAGGCAACTAGCCCGATCCCCAGGTTGTGAATCAGTTTGAGCGGATAAAGTTCAAAAAAGTGGCGCAGTGTGGGAACGGTAAGAATGAACACATATGCCGCTAAGATCACGCTAGCAAGAATGAGATAGCGGTTATCCCGGTTCAAGGGTTCGCCGCAGACCTAAGCTGGAGAGGGCGGTTTGAGAAATGGCAGCAGCAGAAGTCCGGCATAGATTTGCAGCGTGACCATTGCGGTTTCAGCAAAGCGTTGTGCCCTAAGAAATTCACCAATGGTGATGCGGCTACTGAGTTCCTCAAGCTTAATCCGACCATTCAGTAAGTCCAGCACGGGAGTAATGTTATCAGCAAGGAAGTAGAGATATACTAGAATACTTGCAAGCGAAAGGGTTAGCATTGCCGGAAGCACAAAGTGTAGAAACGAATCGCCTTTACCGTCGTAGCGTTTTCCGGGTTTTGCCCAAAGCGTGACAAAGAAGGGTGGCAATCCTACTGTCAGGAATGTAACGATCGTACTCGTCTTGATACCAAAGGGAAACGAGAGTGTAATCATCCCGATCGCGATGATTACTAAAATAAACGAGAAAATCCGCACAATATGTACATCAACAAGCATTGACGTTTGACTTCATCCGAGTAACCTTGAGGCGGGTCATAGCTATCGATGAACTGTCGCCCACAATCTACGCAGATGCGATTTTGTTTACCTTTGTTCTCTCCATTCTTACGGACGTGAGGAGACTGGCATTCAGGGCACTGCATGGGAAATGACCTCAATTCATATCCTAATTATGCAACGCCAAAAATTGTTCCGTTCACCGCAAATGGTAAAACGCAAAACCCAGAATCAGATGAGATTGGGAATTATGAGTAATTCTGGTGGTGTGGGCAAGACAACAATTGCTGCACACCTCGCTTATTCACTCGCCCAGAAGGGATACAAAACCTTGGTGATTGAGTTAGACCAGCAAGATTCTTTTCGCTTATCGACCGGATTAGGCATCGCTGACCTAAGCTACTCGCGCTGCTCTCGTTAGCCTTGTGCTGGGCGTTCTTGGTTGGAGAGTGGTTGCACCAATACAAACCGCTCAAACTCAAGAAACATGGTCGCAAAGCGAAAAGCATCTTTCGCTATGGCTTCGATCATCTCCGTAATATTGTTCTCAACTTGAATGAAAAGATGAGCGAGTTTATGCAAGTTCTACAATTTTTGTCCTGTACTTAGGCTAACTCAAAAAATCATGGGTTCACAGTTAGGGTCATCCCAGCACAACGTAACCGTTCCACCAAAACAGCCCCAACCCAGTTGCTGACGTGAGAATGCCACCCCTCTCCTGACCTCCCGGTAGCTCATCCGATTGCAGTGCCAAACTTAGGGCGGATTCACACACCAGCTTGACGGTTGATCGATTGCCCGGATCGCTTTGATCTCGAATCAGTCCGCGAATCTCTAGCGCGTATTGAAAACGAGGATACGCTTGCTGCAAATCTCGCAATTGTTGTTCGATCGTTTGCACGATTATTTGTACTATTTGAGTAAGCAGTAACCGAATATCAATCAAGGCTTTAGCTCGGTCAGGCACATCATTGATCGCTTCACCGCCTTGAATTTGAGCAATGTTGAAGGCAGAACCAAACTCGAAAAATGGTGCTGTTTGCCCTGCTAATTCAAGCTGCAGTAAAGCAGAGCAAGCATGAATGAGGGCATGAACTGCATTTTTTCCCTTTCTAGAGCGGCTTCCTGTATGGGTTGCTTCGCCATAAGCGGTTAGCTTGAGTCGGAGCCAACCGCGTGCGCCGATTGCAATTTCATCAAAGCTTTGATAGCCCAAAATGCAAACATCGGCTTTGGGAGCATGATGCAAAATCTCACGAATGCCACAGAAGTTGCCCGATTCCTCTGGGAGCGATCGCCAACCGGAGCGATATCGAGATGCGCTTGCAGCCAAATGATTTTCGCGGCATTCGGGAAGCGATACTGGCTGATCACTGAGGGATGTTCTGCTTCCCCGATCAAGTGCGGCTCGAAGCCGAAACTGCTCAGTTTTGCAGCAACACAAGTGGCGATCGCTCCGACTCAGCCGATGGAATCGCCGTAAGTTGCTGAAGAAATCAGGTGATTTCCAGAAGAGGAACTGGAGGAAGGCTGAAAGTCACACCATCACCGAGTCGTACTACCCCACCCATTTTGCCTTGACCTGGCAGCGCTTTGCACACGACTTGTAGATGGAAAACGCCCAGAAAAAAGCCTGAAACCTTTAAAAAGCCTGAAACCTTTAAGTTGTAGAAGTTTCGAGGAAATGAAATCCGCGCCATCAATTTGAAAGCCTTTTCAAGCTTGAGGTTTTGCCAAAATTTGGTTTTTCGGCATCAACACAGTACTGCGACTGCATAGAAGCTGAAAAGCTTTGCTGTGTGCAGCTTTGAGCGCTCAAAAATTCGCGCCACCAATTTGAAAGCACTTAAACGCTCAAAACAGGGCAAGGGCACACTTTTTCTTAATTAGATAAAATATTCGCGCCAGTCATTTGAAAATGAACTTAGGTAAGCATCTAACCATTAAAACTGGTCAAACCGTTACAGCAAGCAAATTTCATACCTTAGAAAGCTGCGCCACGAATTTGAAAGCCGCGCCATTTTTCGTGAAAACGTATATTGATCTGCGTCTCCTCACTCTCAAGCCGAAATGGATAACTGCCTGAGCGTTTGAGCAACAGCTCTCAACAGTTCGTGAGTAGTAAACGGTTTTATGAGAAAAGCTTGAACCTGTTCATGACGCAGCATTTCTTCTTCATGTGCTGCAATTCCACTCATTGCAACGATCGGCACTGATGCAGTAAATTGACTCAGAGTGTTTACTAACTTGCTCCCATCCATCACGGGCATCATCAGATCGAGCAAAATCAGGTTAATCGATCGCTGATGTTGGGCATACAGCGCTAAGGCTTCGATGCCATCTTCTGCTAGTAATACGCGATAGTGATGAGCTTCTAGGGCAATTTTCAGCGCTTGCCGAATCATCGCTTCATCATCCACAACCAAAATCAATTCACCGTTGCCGTCCCGCGATTCAGGAGGAGTGACTCCCAATCGATCTATCCCTGCATGGGTCGCCCCTGCCTCATTTAGAAGTGCAGGAAGATAGACAACAAAACGGGTTCCCTCGCCCATGCGGGTTTGAATCTCTAAAAAGCCGTTATGATTCTTGATAATGCTCCGCACCGTAGCAAGTCCTAATCCTGTTCCTTTGCCCTGTGTTTTCGTCGTGAAAAAGGGATCAAAGATGCGATCTAAAACTGTAGGGGCAATGCCTGTTCCAGTATCGCAAATGGTAATTTTGACATAGGAACCCGCTTGAGAATCTAGGTGCATTCGCGCAAAGGTTTCATCGATCGTGCAATTTTCCGCCATCAGAGTTAACGTTCCACCCTCTGGCATGGCATCCCGCGCATTCACACACAAATTGAGAATGACTTGATGAAGCTGAGTTGCATCAGCGCGGGTGAGCCATAAAGACTGAGGAGAAATCTGAGTGTTCACCTGAATCGATTTTGGGAAAGTCTGTTGGGCAATCTTGCCCATCTCTGAGAGGAGGTGTCCAATTTGCACGATCGTTTGTTGCTCTTCACCTCCACGGGCAAACGATAGCACTTGTTTGACCAATTCAGTGCCCCGTTTCGCACTCTTCTCTAACATATCCAGCATCCGAAGCGAGGTCTCATCCAACGATGACAGCCGCCGGGGAAGCAGTTGAGCCGTAACAAGAACCGGAGAGAGAATGTTATTGAGATCGTGAGCAATTCCACTCGCGAGCGTACCAATACTTTCCAGCCGTTGTGCCCGTAAAAATTGTGCTTCTAGCTGCTTTTTGTCGGTAACGTCTTTCATAAAGCAGTGATGCCCCGTGAAGCAATGTTGCTCATCATAGGCACTGATCATTACGATTTGCTTGTTAAACACAGAGCCATCTTTGCGAATGCCTCTGATTTCGAGGTCTACTTTGCCTGTGGTGAGCATCTGTTGATAGGCTGCGATCGCGGCTTCAAGATCGTCTGGATGCACTGTTCGTCGCCAGTCCATTCCAATCATTTCGTCTATCGTGTAGCCGACTGCACCTGCATAAGCCTCGTTGACGCTAAGGTAACGCCCTTGTGGATCTAAGCGCGAAATGCCTTCGATCGCATTTTTCAAAGCCTCGCTCATCTCGCGCAATTGCATCTCAGCTTGTCGTCGCTCCGTTATATCTCGTGAAATACAGAGGAAAGATTCGATCTTGCCCTCTTGGGTGAGTTCGGGTGCAAGCCGCATCTCAAAGCATCGTATTCCTTTCGTCGTAGGAGTTTCAAACTCAATCGATTGGGTCTGTCCAGTCTCTAGAAGTTTGTTCGCGGCGGTCTCCCAAAGATTCACTATGTCTTCAGGGAGTTCCACTTCGCGACAGGTTTTGCCGATGAATTGCTCGATCGACAGACCCGTAACTTCTCCTAGGATCGGACTGACATAAAGATGGCGGAACCGAAGATCAAAGCGTTCAATAATATCCGGGGAATTTTCAACAACGGCGCGGTAGAGTTGTTCTCGCTGTTGAAGGAGCAACTTTGCTTGTTCATGTTCCAGGTCAGCCCGTTTGCGATCGCTGATGTCTTGGAACAAAATACCAACTTGATGCAACTGAGGATCATTGATCGCAAAGGCGAAGACATCATACCAGCGATGCAGTTCAGCCGCGTAATTCTCAAATCGCATTGGCTCTCGAATTAAAGCAACTCTGCCAAAATTTTCAAACCAATAGTCCTCGTGCTGGGGTGCAATCTCGCGCATTCGCTTGCCTACAGCATCCTGTATTGCAGTTTGTTGCTCAAATCTAGAATTAATTTGCAAAAAGCAAAAATCAATCGGTCTTTCCGTTTCATCGAATAGCATCTGAACAATACAAAAGCCTTCGTCGATCGAGTCAAACAGCGATCGATACAAAGCTTCCGATTCACGTAATGCCGACTGTATTTCGATCAATCCTTGATTTTGCAGACTCAATTCTTTCTCTTTCACCAGCAGTTCTTCCTGCACTTGCTGCTTTCGTTGCTGCAATTGAGCCTGTAACTCGATTTTGGCGAGGGTTTGATGGACTGTCCACAAGAGTCGATCTGGCGTGATTTGCTCTTTAATCAGATAATCTTGAGCGCCAGCTTTCAGGGCTTGAACCGCGATCGCTTCATTGCCTTGCTCTGTTAACATCACTACGGGCAAATGAGCGGTGCGCTTGGAAAGTTGAATCAGCCAGTCTAGTCCATCAAGATCAGGCAATTGGTCATCGAGCAGAATCAGATCAGGCTGATGCTGTTGCCAAAGTGCAAGTCCCTCTTTTCCAGTTTCAGCTTCTAAGATTGTGTAATAGCACTCTTGCTCACGCAGAAGATACCGTCGATACAGTTCACGGTCTTCGGAACAATCATCCACCACCAACACGGAACGCAGAGGCTGGTTCATCGCTTCTGATCTCACGAGGCTTTGGAAATAGTGTAAATCATTGCAATTCCAAACTGCTGGAGAGTAACAATACTTTGCGATATATCTATGCAACGATAATACTGTATTCTTTGGTATCGTTCTATTTCTATTGTTAAGGTGTCCTGTTACATTTTCTACAATACAGATTCAGATTACGAATCGCGGATTCAAATCTCCCAGTCCAAAATTTGCGCAATCTCATTTGCAAGATCGAACGGATTGAAGGGTTTCGCGATCGCGCCTTTTAGTCCCAGTGACTGATAGTACAAAGAATCGTTTGCTCCTGCTTTTCCGGTCAATAAAATCACTGGAATTGTTTGTATTGCTGGATTGGCTTGCATGGCTCGAAAGGTACTCATTCCATCCATCTCTGGCATCATCAGATCAAGCAAAATCGCATCGGGCTGCTCTGATTCGGCTTGAATTAATCCGTGTGATCCAGAGCTTGCAGTCACAATATGCCATTCTGTTGTCATCTGTAGCGTGGCTTTGACGGCTTCTTGGATCAATACATCATTGTCAACAATTAGAATCCGCTTAACAGGCATACCGAGTTTCTCCTCACAGCCTCATCCCTTGTGACTATCTTATAGGCTCGGAGGGTTGGGGAACCGGATAAAACCCACGTAGTTCACTCGTTGGATATAGAACGGTTCCCACGCTTGCAGGAGCAAGCAGAGTTCAACATTTCTAGAAATCTTCACAAAATCCTCCTCTGTTTCGTCGTACATTTGAATCAGTGGACAAGGGAATCAACCACTTAAAAAACCTAGTTGCCTAACGGCGCAACGCTGAACCTTGACAACTGAATCTATGCGGTTCTACTTGTTGTTCCAGATTGCTTGCAATATGCAGGCTCCCGAAAGTAGGTAAAAGATTCACGGGAACTGGACGAACAGCATTTTGGAGCGAATTTGCTTCAAATCTAAATAGGACTTGCAGAAATGCAACTAGGGTAGGGCATACCCGAAGTAACGCTTGGGGAGAATCCCACCTCTGAGCTAGACGACGCAAGGAATCTAGTTTAAGTGGTTTCGTTGAGCCAAGAATCCCACGTCTTTCAAGCGTGGGAGTGTCAAGTTGTTCTGCTCACTCCACATCTGAGTCGGTTTCAAGATTGATATATTTCTAAACATCACAGAACCGCTTAAAGCATTAGTTCCTCACAAGTTCCTCAACTTTTCTATCTAGCGTATCAACAGAAAGCGAAGCGCTTTTCTTAGAATGATTTAGCTCGCTCTCATTAGACTTCTTGCGTGAATGCCTGGACGAATAGAATTCGGGGCTTGTATGTTGAGGAACGAGCCGTTCACGACCTAGCAATCATGAACGACTTTTGCTGGAATTTCTAAAATCAATTGAGTCCCTTCTCCAGGTGTTGAGTCACAGAGAAGTTTTCCGCGATGATTTCCTGTGACGATTTGATAGCTAATCGCAAGTCCTAAACCTGTTCCTGCACCAACAGGCTTTGTGGTAAAAAATGGATCAAAAATGCGCGATCGCAAATCTTCTGAAATTCCAATCCCATTGTCTGCAATCCGAATCTCGATAGCTCTGTTCACATTCACACTTGTCTGGATCGAAATCCGATTAGAACGATTTTTGCGCCTGATCGTTTGATTCGCAGCTTCGATCGCATCGATCGCATTGCTCAAAAGATTCATCAAGACTTGATTGATCTGACCCGCATAGCATTCCACTAGCGGAAGATCACCATATGACTTATGAACTTGAATTTCAGAGCGGGTTTCAGTCGCTTGTAGTCGATGTTGTAGCAGCAAAAGTGTACTCTCAATGCCTTCGTGCAAGTCAACCGCTTTGTATTCTGCTTCATCTAAGCGTGAGAAGTTGCGTAGCGACAGAACAATCGCCCGGATGCGTTCAGCTCCTGCATTGATAGAAGTCAGCACCTCCACCACATCTTTGATAAGATAATCGAACTCGATCGCATCAAGCATCGCTTGGAGTTCGGGCAGATTCTGAGGATACAAGCGCTGATAAGCCTGCACGATGGTAATTAAGTCCTGCACATAGTTCTCTAAAGGTTTGAGATTGCCATAAATGAAGTTAACCAGATTATTGATTTCATGTGCGACTCCTGCAACCAGTTGCCCCAAGGATGACATCTTTTCGCTTTGAATCAGTTGAGCTTGTGTGGTTCTAACTTCCTGTAGCGCTGCTTGTAAGGCTTGTGTTTGTTCTTCCAGACTGCGGCTGTATGCCTCAGATTGATTGCGGGAGCGCTTAAGTTGCTCTACCATCTCATTAAATTGGTCAGCTAATCTGCCAACTTCATCATCCGTTAGAACCGGGGCACGATGCTCTAGATTCGAGTGTGTTCCAAATGTTGTGTCAATGCTGCCGATTCGCCAAAAAATTGAGGACATAGCGGTCTACCACAACGCCGCAGTCAGTCTCGATCGAGAAAAACCAAGGCAAAATCAATCTCCTAACTCTCAGGTGTGGCATCTGGAGCAGTTTCAGGAGCCTGGATTAACGGCACTAACACTCGATCGAGGTCTGACTCTGTTGGCAACTGCAATTGAAAACAGTCCTCTAGTACGGTGCGTAATTCCTTGACGCTGCTGAGATGTTGCCGCTCCGTTCGACCATCGAGATAATGTAGGGTGAGTTGATTGTTTAACAGGGCATAACGTCGATCAACATCCGGTCGAGCTGCGATCAGCGTGGTGACAAACCGAGAATTTGGATGGGTGGAAACATACCAATTGCTCACTTCATAATCTGCAAAATATTGTTCCTGTAAATCAAACCGATATAGCGATTTCCACTTCTCTCCCAGCTTTGCTTGCAGGGTGTAAGTGTCGTTCGTTTGAATCAATCGAAATGGCTCGTGCGGAGTTGTTTGCTCGATGTCAGGTGTCAGAGCTAACGGCGCGGTTTGTGTGATGCCACCAAATCCTACATCTGCTAGATATGTTTCTCGATCGATTTCAACTCGTAGCAGCATATGAGTACGCGGAGACATTGTATCTTCTGGAAGGTTCCACACAACTCGTGCAGCGAGATTCGTCACTCGAAAGCCGAGGGCAATTAACACCGATCGCAGCAATAAGTTCTGCTCAAAACAGTAACCACCTCGCCGCTGATGAATTAGCTTTTTCTCCAGCGAGTCGGGATCTAATAAAACAGGACGCTTGAGCAAGGGATTTAGGTTCTCGAATGCGATCGTCGTTGCATGCTTGAGATGAATTGCCTTCAAGGTTTCAAGCGTCGGAGCAGTATCACCCTGATAATCAATTCGCTGAAAATAAGCATCAAGATTCACAATTTCTGGCAAGTGTTTCACCTTCAGAATCCGTTAGGAATGCTGTTTTTATCATGGTACGGAGCGATCGCACTGCGGTCAATATTTTTATTATGTACAGATAGCCAATACTTTGGACAGTTTTTGAGAAGCTCGACAGGAAAACGATTCACGACGATTTTGGTGGTTTGCGGTAGACTCAATTTCTATGACGAAATATTGCAATGCTAGCGGGATTGCAACATCTGAGTCTGCTTTTACTGAATCTTCTCAAATGATGTAGTCCCAATCGTTCCTGATCGCATACCCGATTCTTCCTGACTGACAAAGTAAGTTCTAATAACTATTTTAGACGAAGGATTACAAAGCGTTTGAATCAAGCAGGTTAAAAGTGAACTTGCACGATCCCTTGCAGCATCGGGATATGACACAGTACTATTGTGGGGCTGTGAATATTGGTACTAGCATCAAAAGAAAGGGCGATCGCACTAGTGGACTGCAATGCAAAATTTAGCTCAATTCAGTGTGTCATTGTCTGCCCATACACGCTCATGAGTCGTCTCTTACTGTTTTCCCTGCGACTGTGAACTGGTTGGCTCGAACCTCCACTGTTCTAATCTGACCGTGCTTTCGCTAAAGGATCAGAGATAGGAATGGGCTTTTGCTTGAGTAAGACAAATTGACCCGCGCTTGGATCATAAGTAAAGACTTTACCCGACTCGATTTCGTAAATCCAAGCATAGATATTGAGCGTCCCCGCATGAAGGCACGATCGCACGATCGGGTAAGTTCCCAGATGTTTTACCTGTGTTAGAACATTTTGCTCGATCGCAATTTTCAGCAATTGATTTTGGTTGTAGGCTCGATAGTTCTCAAGCACTAATCGACGAGTTGCTTCCGCGTGCTGCTTTAACCAAGAATGCACCGAAGGCATGTCTTTGGCGAAGTTATCAATTTCAAGAAGTGCCTGCATCGCACCACAGCAAGAATGACCACAAATGATAATCTCTTTAATCCCTAATCCACAGATTGCATATTCAATCCCTGCTGCCTCTGCATGATGCAGATCCCGATAAGCTGGAACAAGATTGCCAGGATTGCGAATCACAAATAGAGTCCCCGGAGCAGACTGAGTAATCAAACAGGGATCAATCCGAGAATCAGAACAACTGATGAACAAAACGTCTGGGTTCTGTCCCTCAGATAGCTGTTTAAATAGTTCTCGGTGCCTATTAAAGTAGTCGCTATGGAAAGCATCAAGCCCTTGGACAAGTTCGTTGACTGACATCTGCCTCCGGTCATCATTCTCTGATTACAATTCTCTTGGGGGATCAAGCTTCAATTTCGATCGCACCCTGCGGGTAAGCAATACATGCCAAGACATACCCATTGTCTTGCTCAGTTTGCGTGAGTGCGGCTGGAGTCGGATCATGTCGGACTTTGCCATTAGCAAGCCGAATTTTACAAGTGCCGCAAACTCCCGCTTGACATCCACTGCGAATTGGAACGCCTTGCTGTGTGGCAATTTCCAACAGCGTCATCTCTTCGTTCGCAGGAGCCGAAAGCTGCGATCGAGTAAATTCCACAACCGGAGCCGCTCCATTCGAGGACTTCGGTTTTTTCCCATTCTTCGAGGGTAAAACGGGTGAGTTTGCAACGTTAACAGGTTGTGGACTCGGCTCGATCTGAAAGTCTGTATCAACTGTAGCAAATGGATTGATTGTCGTGACTGGAGCTTCTACCTTGCCACCAAAGCTTTCTTGCTGATACTGATCCATCGGAAATTCTAGTGACTGTAGCATTGTTTTAACACTAGCAGTAAATCCATCTGGGCCACAGACAAAAACGGAGCGATCCATAAAGTCGGGTGCAACCAGTTGTAGCGTGTGTTGTGAAATGCGTCCGGTATAGCCTGACCACGAAAGATCTGACTCAGGACGACTGAGCGTAATCATCAGCCGAAATCGCTTCATTTGAGCTGCGATCGCGTTGAGTTCCGAGTAGAAAATCAAGTCTTTTTGGGTTCGTGCTGAGTACAAAAACACAATGTCTGTTTGAGCATCAGCACCACGATCGTAAAGATAGCGAACCATTGACATCATCGGCGTAATGCCGCTGCCTGCACTCAGAAACAGCAATTTGGGCGGCAGTGTTGGAACACAGGTAAACGTGCCTCTTGGACTCCCGATCGCTTTCAGCGTATCGCCCACTTTAAACTCATCGTGCAGCCAGTTCGAGATGCGACCGCCGCTCACTCGCTTCACGGTAATACAAAGCGTATGGGGACGAGTCGGAGAAGACGACAAAGAGTAGGGGCGAAGGGTTTTCTCGCCTTGAATGTCAAACTCGATCGTGATGAACTGTCCTGGTTGATAGGAAAACAGGATCGCAGGTTCGGAGGTAAACCAAAATGTCTTTGTATCCGGTGTTTCTGAAACAATTCGATAGCAGTGAAGCACGAGATCGGTTGTCCATTCAGACTGTGCTGGAGATGCTAATTCTGTTGAGTGCGTCTCTGGCGACTGTAGCTCTTCAACATACAAGGTAGTACAGCCAATCTCTATTTTGTCACCCACTTGCAAGAGATGACGATGCTGCGGTGACAGAATCTCACCATTGACTAACGAACCATTGGTGCTGGTGTCGAATAGATAGAACGCGCCATTCGTGAGCTTAATTCTAGCGTGATATCGACTAATGTCATCTCCATCTAGCTGAAGATCACAAGCATCAGAGCGTCCCAACGTCCACTCCACTTGATAAGATTCACGCTGAACTAACGTCACTTGTCCGTATTGCTTGCGCTTGAAATTAGCAGATTGAAATCGAATCATGAGAAAACTCCCTCAACAGAACACAGCATACGAGAAGACCTAGTGTTTCTTAGAGCGCAGGGGTGCAGTGGTGGAAGATTGGCGCTGACGAACGATCGGTCGAACAGTGGTTGGATCGCTTGGAGAAGAGGTGCGCACTGATGAAATTAGTAGTTCAGGTTGTTGTTCTGCGATCTTCTGGAGTGCTGCAAAATGATCGTCGTCATTTAACTGTAGTTCTTGGCGCAGATTGCTACAAAACCCGAAACTCGTTTCTGCATCACATGCCTTTTGCTCTAGCAAATCTTGGAGAGCGCCGGTGTAAGCTTGCAATCGAAACTGTCCTGAAGAAGCCGTAATACCATTGACCAGCATATACATTTCGTCAGCGGACAGATCCTCGATCGAGCGTCCTTGCAGAAAACCTTGATCAAACCTCATCTTCTTGAGTTGCTTGCGTAAGCTATTTGCCATACATTCACGTTCATACTGACTACGGGTACGACCGAGAGTTCGATACAGCCAAATTGCACCGACTAACACAATCAACGCATTGAACGCCAGCAGCGGATAAGTGGGTAGACGATTGAGCGAAGGACGGGCACCATAGCTAAAGAATGTCCAGAAGGAGACAGCAGAGAAAAGCGTGAATACCACATGCTGTGCTTGTTCAGCCGAGATTGGACGATTTCCCCAGCGCATGTACTTGCGGCAAAGTCGTTCTACAATCAATCCAAAGAGATAAGTTGCTCCTGCAAACACAGCATAAGTGATAAAGACTGCGATCGCTTTTGGAATCGGAATCGACTGTCCGTTAATGTAGAATCCCGGATCGAATAGTCTTGAAACTAATCCTTCCTCACGAGTCCAAGCTCCGGTGAAGTAATAGTCCCAGTTACCTGAATATAGATAGTAGTACCAGTAGAAGGCAATCACCATACCCAGATAGCCGTATTGGACTAATCTGCGTCCTGGCTTGTGGAGTTCTTGCCAGTAGGTCTTTTCAGCATCAATATCAATGCAAGGCGCTTTGCAACTCACACAGGCGCTCTGCTCTTGACCCGTTTTTGCATCAACAGTCCGACACATCGACTGAGTAATTCCAGGCTTCGATTTCTTATGCGCTTGACTGCCGAGCAGCGATCGAGGTCCCGTATAAACCGTTTGCACTGGACTCATCGGGCAGAAATAATTGCACCAGCTTTTTCCACCATAAAGAAACCCGACCAGAATCGAACATGCCATTGTAAACAGCAGAAAGCTTGCTAAATAATAGCGATCGCCATTGACAAATAAAATCCGCAAGCCCAATCCTAGAAAGAACAATCCCGATTGTAGATAAAGATGATTCCGACCCAACCAAGAATCTTCTCCGACCGTCGCAACTTCGTATCGATACTCTTGCGTGATCGGATCGTACACTTTGCGTTGACGCTGAATTCCTAATGCACGCGGAATCTGAGAAATAAAAGACAGCGGACAGATTCTACGCCAAAACTCGTGTCCAAAGACTAACAGAATAAAAATGCCAGCCGGAACAATCATCGCCCACCACATGATCACCGTCATCGTGTATTGCTGATTCGGCAAACAGGTTTCGCGGATTCTAATGCAGGAATCTAGTCGAATACGAAAGGGATTCGCTAAATTTTCGTGATGGGTGAGGGCAGGTGTAATCGGATCGTAGAACATTAAACCGATTAAGACGAGCCACCCGATCGCGAGTAGCCAGCGGACGATGTGCATGTTCTTTTCTGAAACTTTGTCGAGCATCGTGCTACCTCCATTAACTGATTTGCAGTTGCCAAATTTTTAAGTGTTTATCTGGCGTATAGCTCACGACATACCGCCCTTCTGGACAAAGAACGGTGTTTTTGCTGGTTTGCGCGATCGATTCGATTAGCTTCCCAGTGGTGCGTTCCCAAAGTCGTAATGTTCCTTGTTGGTGCAGCGTAATCAAATAGTTATCTTTGATTCGGGCTGAAACTGTTCGCGCTGAGTCACGAGGAAAACTTCGCATCAGTCCACGAGTTGTTAAATCCCACTCGATCGCCCGATCCTTGCCAAAGCTATAGAGCGATTTTCGTTTCGGATCGACCTGAAAGTGCAGTACAGCATCGGTGTGTCCTGCTAGAGTATGCTGCAACTCGCCCTGTCTCGCTCGCCAAAATTGCAGCTTGTGGTCGCCCGCTTCGTGAACTAATAGATTACTCGGTGCATAGATCATCTGATCAGAATCCGCAGGCTCTGTGGTCAGCGAGGTGACTAATCGTTGGGTCTGAAGATCCCAAATTTGAATGGTTTGATCTTTTCCTCGGACTGCTAAAGTGCGATTGTCTGCACTGACAGCGACAGATTCGATCGATTTTGAATTCGCTGCAACTGTAGACAGTAACTTTCCAGAAGGAATTTCCCAAACCTGCACTTGTCGATCGCGTCCGACTGTGATCAGTCGCTTTCCGTCTGGGCTAGTTGCTAATTGAGTCAAGGGCTGAGAACCCGACCAAGACTTTAACAATTTGCCTTGCTCAACTTGCCAAAGCTGAATCTGCTGATCATCTTGAGCCGTCACTAACAGTTTTCCAGGTAGCATGACCATGTGTTGCACATTTCCCTGAATCGCGACCGTGTGGATCAAGTTGAGCGAGGATCTCGACGGCTGTGGCATTGATCGACGAGCAACAATTTCCGTAATTCTTGGAATTGTGCGCTGGATTTGTGCGGTTAAGCCTGGAGCCGCTTGCATCAATTTTTCATCGATCGGAGTCACAACCAGCAAGAGCGAAATTGCAGTCGTTGCTCCTACCACCCAGCGAGACCTCCCTTTCATCTGTCTGAGTAGCTGAGTGGGAACAAATCGAGCGATCGGGGATTCTTCGATCGAGAACAACTCTATCAGCGGAGCAAGATCAGACAAAGCATCGGTCGCGCGTGCATAGCGATCGACGACTTTAACTCGAACTAACTTATTTAGTATCGCAACTAACTGCGCATCAATCGATTCTTGATCTAGATAGGAGTGCCAGTCTAGCTCCCCGGAAATCTGGCTCTTCTTTAATGTCTCAGGATGAATCCCTGTCAGAAGTTGAATTGCAGTGACACCGAGCGAGTAGAGATCACTACTAAAGCAAGCCTGCCCTTGTTCTTGCTCGATCGCGACATAGCCTGCGGTGCCAAATGTCATTTCGGGCAGAGCAGTTTCACCCGGATGAATCGCTGCACCAAAATCTATCAAGGCATATCGCTGATCCTGACGACGAAGAATAATGTTACTCGGCTTAATGTCGTGATGTATGACGTTCCGCTTGTGGATAAAGTCTAAAAGCTGAAGCATATCTTGCAATAGACGAACTAACTTAGCTTGATCGAGTAACTGCGATCGCTCAATAGAAGTCTGCAAATTTTCACCATCAATATACTCCTCGACCAAACACGGTGGGTCGGCATCTCCGGAGTAAGCCAGTAGCCAAGGTAAACAATCATGTTTACGGCTCAACTCCTGAAGAATTTGCGCTTCTCTCTGAAACAGTTGGCGAGCAGAATCGACAGGAATAGAATTGCCTGCATTCAAGCTCAGAAATTTAACCACACAAAGCGGATGATTTGGAAGATATTTATCGCGAACGAGATAGGTTTCGCTAAATCCCCCTACTCCAAGCTGCTTGAGAACCAGATAGCGCCCAATAAGCAATTCTCCAATCATAGTAATTCTCGACATTAGCGTGCATCAAGGCTGACCAAACCTCAAAGGAGCGAAAGACAAATTAAGGTCAACTTCAGTCAAATCAGAAGCCTAACGACAGCAATCCTAAATCAGGTGTGAATTGCAGGATTGATCTAGCCCCCTAGCCCCTAAGCTTGGGGAGACAAGACTCTTAGCCCCCAGAATTGGGGGTTTGGGGGCGTACCCGAATTTCACAACTCGAACTGGATCGCTTGGAAAATACAGTATTGAACCCAGTAAAAGCTGCAAATCGCTAATACTGCAAAAAGTGAAACTCTAAAAATCATGCTTTATTCCAAGTGTGAGGGAAGCATCGATCGCAGCACCCCGAAGCCATAACACACCCTGATTCATCGGTTAAACTCTACACATTGCGAAGTGTAGAAGTACCGCTTTCATAAGCTACACTACAACCTGCCAAGTGTCTAGAAGTATTTGGAACCTTTTTGTAAATCGGTTCTAATTAACTGCGACGCGATCGCCTTACTAGCACGCTGATTACTGCTAAACACGAGGAATCCTCTAAAGG
>JADEXW010000814.1 GCA_015206935.1 Pseudanabaenaceae cyanobacterium LEGE 13415
GGCGCAGTGTGGAACGGGTGGCGCGGTCAAGGACGATACGATCGAGATTCAAGGCGATCACGCTCAAAAATTGCTACAAATTCTCACTGGCTTGGGCTACAAAGCGAAAATTAGCGGTGGGTAATCAACTCACCTCAAATAAACTCCGAAGCCTAGCCAATTGGAACCTCTAAGCGAGTAATAAAAATTTCGCTGTATAAACGCCGCTGAACTTCGGAGGGATCAGCCACTTCAAAGAAAAGCTCGATCGCTTCTGCCAAATTTTGTTTGGCTTCTTCGATCGTCTCTCCTTGACTCGCGATATCTAACTCAGGGCAAAGTGAGACATACCCATCACCTTCGCGCTCAATAATGGCAGTAAATTGCTGTTTAACAGGGTTCATAGAAATAAAAATTGAGGATTCTGACATCTTAACTGAGCAAAGAGATACACAACCGGAGCGGCTCAAATTCGCGCTACGATACGTAAGCGATATTGAACCCCCTGCCGTAAAGCCGTTATGCAAGCCCGTCGAATCTCCCGTGAACTGGCACTTCTGAGCATCAGCCAACTCCCTTCAGATCTGGAAAAAGTCAATCAGCAAAAACTCCAAGATCTTGTCCTCGCCTCGATCCGTACCCTCGCTACCGAAGCCCGTGACACCCTCGAAACTGCTGCGGCTGAACTCCAACGCGGCGATGCCCAATTATTAAAGAGCCAGACCCGCGCCGCCAATCTCGGAACCGCTCGATCGATGGTACACGACGCGATCAATCTCGCTCAAGCTGCGATCAATCGACTCGGCGGCGCGATCGAGCTTCCCGAATTCATCCAACTCGCGAATCAAACCGAAGTCCGCGCCTACACGATGGAAATCATTACGCGGCTTCAAACTGAGCGCGTCACGGTCGATAAATTGCTGAACGAAATCTTGGTCGATTGGAATGTCGATCGATTAGCAACTATCGATCGTGACATTCTCCGCATTGCGACTACCGAAATGATGTTCCTTGGCGTTCCTGAAAGTGTTGCCATTAATGAAGCAGTTGAACTCGCGAAACGCTACAGCAACGAAGACGGCTACAAATTTATTAATGGAATTCTGCGCCGTGTCACCGAAGCGATTAATGTGAAACACTGATCTACATTAAAGTGAGAGTAGGCATTCTGGAATTTGGGTATGACGTTTAATTGGTTCAATCGGTTTAACAAAGAAGAAGAGAAGCAGCCTGAACCGACTCCAACGGTTGAAACACCTGCGGAGGAAACGTCTGCTGAAGAGACGACTTCGGAAGAAGATGCGCGGATTGCCAATGCAAGAGCGATCGTTGAAGCTTTCCGCCGCAAACAGCGTGAACAAGCCGAACCATCCACTGAAGTTTCTGAAACGGTAGAAGCGTCTGAACCTGCTGAAACTTCTGAAGTCGCGCCAGTCACCGCTGAAGTGGCTGAACCCGTCGAAACCGAAGTACCGATTGAAGCGGAAGCATCTCCAGAAGTGGCTGAATCGATTGAAACCTCTTCGGAAATCCCTGAATCCGTTGAAACTACTGAACCTGAGCAATCTGATCCCCAGCCTGCGATCCCGTTTTGGGCACAATCACAAGCTGAGACCCAAGCTCGACTCGAACGCCTCAGAGCCAGTGCGATCGAAGAAGAGACTGAGCCTGAACCCGTTGCCGAAGCGCCTCAATTCGAGCCAGCCTTTACGATCGATGAAGGCTTCCTCTGGTCTGCTGAAGTTCTCTCTGCAATGGGTCGCCGGGCAGAAGATGTGTCGATCGAAGAAATTACCTGGCTCAAACGCTTACGCAAAGGACTGGATAAAACTCGTCGCAGCCTAGTCAATCAACTGAAAGCGATCGTCGGTCAAGGGCCCTTAAATCAAGACGCTGTTTACGAAATCGAATCGTTGTTACTTCAAGCCGATGCAGGTGTGGAAGCGACCGATAAGATTATCGAGGCATTGCAGGCGAAACTAAGACAGGAAACCTTACCGCCCGATCAAGCGATCGCATATTTAAAACAAATTTTGCGTGATCTTTTGGATCAACCGCTGCAAGGTTCACACAGTGCGTTCTTTGCTCCTGAGAAAGATACGCTGAACATTTGGCTGATGACCGGAGTGAATGGAGCCGGAAAAACGACGACGCTGGGTAAACTTGCTCATATTGCGACGAAATCTGGCTATAAATGCTTGATCGGTGC
>JADEXW010000188.1 GCA_015206935.1 Pseudanabaenaceae cyanobacterium LEGE 13415
CCGTGATTGAGGTGCTTTCACCAAAGAACAAACGGGCTGGAACGGGGCGATTAGCTTATGAAGAAAAGCGGCAGCGCGTTTTGAGTAGTCCGGCTCACCTGATTGAAATTGATTTGTTACGCGCTTATCCACCACTGCCGCTGCGAGGGGGGACAAGTTGGGATTATCGCATTGTGGTCAGTCGCAGTGAACAGCGTCCGGCGGCAACACTCTATGGTTTTGACTTAACAGAGCCGATGCCTCAGTTTCCTTTACCACTGAAGCCGGAAGATGATGAGATTGAGGTCGATTTACAAGCCATTTTTCGCGGCATTTACGATCGAGCAGGCTATCAGTATCGGATTGACTACCGGCAACCCTTACCGCCGCCGAAGTTGTCGCCTGCAAAGCAACAATGGGTAGAGACGTTGTTAGCATCGGTACGGGGGCAATAGTGGCAAAGTCGATTCCGCTGAAGTGTCAAAAGTGTGCGATGCTCGATGCGGCACAGGCGCAGGCGTTACACGGAACTGAGGGCGATGGCTGCTGGAATCCGAAGGTTTGCTACAGTCGGCGATCGTATGCCCGTCATCGCGATCGTAAAAATCAACAGCGCAATCGTTCTCGGCAAGAATCGGTGCTGAAGACATTAGAAGTGGAGATTCCAGAATTTGCGTACCTCTACTATGCGGTGTTGGTCGTGTATCGAGCTGCGGGTAGGGATACTCCAGTTCATGCCGTCTCAGCCCAAGTCTGGCAGGGACAGCAACAGATTGCGATCGTCGAACCGATTCACTGTGTCGGCATGGTTCCGAGTCAAGTTCATCTCTACATTCGTAAGTTGCTCATGTTGTTAGATGAGGAGTATGGGATTCGTAAGTTTGCCAGTCTAGAGCGCATTGACCCGCATTTGTGCCCGATTCGTCCTTGTCTGCATCATCCGTTGGTCGTGGCATGAGACAACTTCAATTGCCACTATGGAAAGTGCTAGAGGAAGCGGCGCAGTCACCAGAAACCGCAGAGTTGGACCAATTGTGGCAGGAGGTGGAAGCGTCGATCGTCGATTTAGAGTGTGCCGGACAGTTGCAGGTGGCAGGGGAAGCAATTTCGCAAATTACTGCCGTATTTGAAGCGCGATCTCAGCGAACCTTTGAGGAAATCTTGGCGACGGCAAGCCAAGACGGTCCGATCATGAGTGAAGCGGCGTTTGATCAATATGTGCGGCAGACGATGCAGATCGAGTTTGATGAGTACATCGAGCCATTTGACTGCTTGCCACGCAAACCGATGGAAGTGAGCGAGAACGATTCACAGTCGCTCGTGGCAGAAGTGGAGCCAATGCGATTAATTGAGGCATTGCATGAGGTGATGCAAGTGGTTGATCCAGAAGTGGCGTATGAACAAGCATTAGCACTAGCACACGCGGAAGATGTCTCCGAGTGGGGAGCCGCAATTCAAGAATGGCTGAGTCAACGCAATCAAGCGGTTCCATTGTTGCGACTTCAGCGATCGTTGAGGATGCCGCTAGTACAAGTTTGGCTGGCATTATTGCTGAATGGCTTTGCTCTAGAGCAGCGCGGAGAGTTTTACCAGACCGAACAGATTTGGATTGTACAGTCAGGTGATTAGCAACACGGCGACTATAGTGAGGTTCGTCTTATCTCTTGATACAGCAGAGCAATTAAAGATTGCGGTTAGACTACAAATTCTTCAAACGACAACCAATCTACGTCACTCTGGCTGCTTTAGCTTAGTTCCCGCAGTACCATCATGAAAAAACTTTCATAATTCGTTCATTTCGCATTCATGCTCGACCCCGAAAGTAAGGATGTAAGGCAAACGAAGCTTACAGGACACCCTAACTCTTTCTTTAACTCGGAGGTTTTCGTCATGAAACGCGTTCTTCTCTCTGCTCTGTCGGTGTTGGCTCTCTCTAGTTTTATCGCTCCTGCAACTTTCGCCGCAGAAGCACCGATTGAACAAAAAACTGCAATTGTGTCTTCTACATTCAATCGTCCGACTTCGGTACAACTCACACCAAATGCCTTGGTAATTTCAGCTTATCGTGGCAGCTACATCAATCAAGGGATTCCTAGTTACACTCAACTGCATCATGCTTATGTGATTGGACAAGTCACGGCTGAAGATTTGGTGAGAGCCGCGATCGCACAAGGACAACTTTCGCCACAAACACTCTCGGATGCTGGCTATATCAATACAGTAGATACCAAGTTAGGATCGCTCAATCAGTAATCAGGGACACGGTGGATCGGTAGAGATGGCTTGTAGAATTGTCTCTACCGATTTCGACTGCTAACGTTCTCAGTGGAGTGTTTTATGCAGATTGAAGATATTGCAGGATTGATTCATCCCTTGATTGCAGTTGCGTTTGTGTTTCCGATTATTGGCATTGTCACGAACTATGCTTGGCAGACTCGGCAGCGTCGTCTTAGTGCTGATAAGAGTAAGATTGCTCCATCGGTGGGTACAGAGCATTTACGATTGGGACGATTGCTGAGTAATGCAGTCGTTATGGTCTCGCTGGTGGGATTAGCTCATCCGATCGTGTTCAAGATGATCGCGAGTAATGCTTGGGGACAGGAGCCGCTTCGAGTAGTGTTCGTCGGACTTATGTTTGGATTGTCGATCGTATCCTTATTCGGTCTAAATCGAGCAAAGAATAGACTCTGGCGTGGTGTGTTTGCAACTTTGACCGGGATGGGCATTATTTTGCTTGGCTCACAGCCTGAAGTGTTTCGACGGGGATTTGAATGGTATGTTTCGCATTATTACTATGGTGTTGCAGTTGCGTTATTGATGATCTTCTCCCTAGCGATTTTTCCAGATATCTATCGCGATCGCAAAAATCGCTGGCGGAATGTTCACATTATCCTCAGTTGTCTCGCAATTCTATTGTTCATCGGACAAGGCTTCACTGGATCGCGTGATTTGCTGGAAATCCCGTTGAGTTGGCAAAAAGCCCACATTCAAGAATGCGACTTCCAGAAGCTAACTTGTCCATGAGGTTCAAAGTCCTTTGAATCCTGTTTCGTTTTCAATCGTCTGCACGGTCGAGGCTGATTTTGGAACGGTTCGTGATTTCTGATGAACCATCTGACTCAGCCCAATTCCGACTAACACAATGCTCCCTCCAATGTAGTGTGCCGTTGTTGGAGTCTCGCCCAAAATTAAATAAGCAAAAGCAACACCCGCGATCGGGGTAAACGAACTAATCAAGGATGCTCTTGAAACGGTAGAGGCTTGCAATCCTAGCAACCAAAACGACTGACCGAGTACAACAATCACAGTTCCATAAACGAGCATCCATTTCCACAAGAAGGGTGCAAACACATCCATGAAATGGTGATGACCATACAGCAGGAGAGCAAGCACAAAGAAGACAACTGTACCGAGTGCAGTACGAACAATGCTAAAGAGTCCGATCGGAACTTGAGTGAGTCTAGTTTTAGAAATTACCGTCGAAACTGCAAGTGCAATCGCACCCAAAGCCGTCAACGCTTCCCCTTTTCCAAAGCTTAATCCAGCCATCTCAATCATCTCTGTAGGAGGCTGCAAAAGAACGGATAGCATGACTCCGATTAAAACAACGATCGCGCTCAATATCTCAAGACGGGTGACTCTTTCTCTAAGCAACCAGATCGAAAGAACTAATGCGATCGGAGGTTCTAGTCGTCCAACCAGTACAACATTGTTCACAGCAGTCACGGAAAGGGCTTGGAAAATGAAAGCAGGTGCGATCGCGCCTGATAAAACTGCAACGGCAATCAATCCCGTCCATTGTTGCTGTGACAAGTCCTTGAGCAATTTCAGTTGCTGTCGATGCAGTAAAACAAGTACAAACAAGGCACACATGTTACCCACAAACAGAACATTACACAGAGAAACGGGATTTCGCCCATCAATCAAGTGTTGCGCTCCAATGTCCGTCACTTTGCGAGTGACAGAATTTGCCGCCCCAAAAATTAGGACAGCAAGCCAGAGATAAACCTGACCTGGAATCGTTCGTTTGAATCGATCGACGAGTTGTTTGAACATGAATTTCTTTTCATGAACCGTTCATTTTCGCTTCATACCAGTCTGCGATATTCACTGTCATAAGGCAAATCGAAGCCCAGAAGACCTCAAGGAGTTTTTGACATGAAACGCCGTTTTCGTTACGTTCTACTGTCCTGCCTCGTTGCGATCGTCATTGCAAGCTGCGGAGGAAAAGCAACGACTCAAACCCCTAGCCCAGCACCTCAAAGTACAGTTATCGCTTCTCCAACGACACCGCAAGCTGCGACAGCAAAATCGAGTGTGATTTCATCCGGTAACTTTGTGAACGGCGAACACCCAACCCAGGGCACAGCAGAAATCGTCAACCAAAACGGCAAGCGAATTTTGCAACTGAATGACCAGTTTAAGACTTCGACCTCTGGACCTGATCTTGTCGTGGTACTGCATCGTTCTGCCAATGTTATTGGAGAAACAACGCCACCTGCCTATCCGCTCAAAGAGGGTGATTATACGGTTCTCGCGCCGCTGAGAGAATTCAGTGGAGCACAAAGCTATGAGATTCCAGACAATCTGAACTTAAACGAGTTTCAATCGGCAGTGATTTGGTGTCGTCGCTTTAACGCGACCTTTGGATCTGCTGCCTTGAAATCCAGCAGCTAACCGTCACGAAAAATTGAGAAAAATGCTCCTAACCTTGATTTGAATCAAGGTTTTTTTTCGTGTGTTGGGATAATGTAGAAGCTAATGCGCGAAAGATTTTAATATCTGTGAGGTAACATCGATGGATAGCATCGTATCGCAGCAATCCTCAGTCTCTTGGTCGGAGGTTTTGCCCCAAGATTGGATACAGGAGAGTCGATCGGTCAGCGATCGAGGATTGATTGTTACCCATGAGTTTCAACCCGCTGGCGAAGTTGATGCGCCGAATGGTGGTGCAGAGCATGTTTTATGCTTCAGTTTCAACAGCAATATCCGTCAGGTTACACGCATTGATGGACAGGAGTATGATGGTGCAAATCAGATAGGAAGTACGTTTCTCATTCCTTCTCAAGCCTCTGCCTTCTGTTATTGGGAATGTGAGCGACCTGATGAAGTGGTCAGTTTTTATATTGATCCCCAACGGCTTCAGCAGGTGGCAGCAGAAAATGATTGTTTGTATCCGGAGCGCACCGAGCTGCGTCCCATTCTGGAGGTTCAGGATCATCAACTGACCGCGATCGCGACCGCTTTTCGCAGCGAAATGTACAGCAATAATTTTGGTGGCAAACTCTACACCGAATCGCTCGCTAATCTGTTCTTGGTCCATTTGCTACGGAACTATTGCACTCAAACACTGACTCTACGGTCCTATGATTCCGGCTTATCCTACCAGCAACTTCAACAAGCGATCGACTTTATGCAGAATCACCTTGGTGACGAATTTAGCATACAAGACATTGCTAATCTGTTAGGCATCAGTCAATACTACTTCTGTCGATTGTTCAAGCAATCAATGGGACCATCTCCCTATCAATACGTGCTGCAACAGCGAGTTGAGTTCGCCAAGCGGTTATTAAAGCAACGGGATAAATCGATCGCTCAAGTTGCACTAGAAAGCGGTTTTAGTAGTCAGAGCCACTTGACGCAGCATTTTCGTAAGCTTACGGGTACGACTCCAAAAGCGTATCGCAAGTCTTGACGGTAGCGATCGCTCCCTACCAGAGTCGATCGCTAGCACTGTTCACTTAATTTGATTGAGTCGATCGAGGATTGGATACACCGGGTTGAATCAGAGGATTGAAATACTCGCGAATCAGCACAATTCGACCATCCGCAACCTCAATCACACCAATGTACTGATTGCGGTAGGGCGTTGGATCATTGACAACTCGAAAATCGCCTTGCCCTTCTAGAATCACCGCATTGTCAAACTGCGACTGCCGAAAGACGACATCAACAAAGCGAATTTGCGAATACTGGCGAAAGATGCGATCAAAAAAAGTATTGACTGACTGTTTTCCCTCCACTCGAATTCCACCCGGTCGTAACGGAGAATAGGGCTGCTCCAAAACCACGTTATCGGCAATCAACTGGTTGAGCGCACGAGTATCTCTGGTTTCCACTGCTTGAATAAAACGCTTCACCGTTTCAATTCGATCGGAAGTCGCTGACTGAGACTTCGCTGGTTGATTCGCAATGAACAGGTTGGGTGATGCTGCATCAGTGATTGAAAGTGGGGTAATAGACAGCACCAAAGCCGAAATCGAGAATAATAACGCTTTGTAATTCATGGCGCAGTTAACTCCTCAAGACTGTGAACCTGCGATCTAAGCTAAACTAGCCGAAAGAGAATTGTCCAAGTCATTTTTGGCGCGATATTAATAACTTTGAGTTATGGAACTGCGACACTTGCGATACTTTACGATCGTGGCGGAAGAACTGCATTTCGGCAGAGCCGCAGACCGTTTGCAAATGACTCAACCTGCCTTAAGCAAGCAGATTCATAGCCTAGAGTCAGAGCTAGGAGTATTGCTCTTTACCCGTACAAAGCGAACGGTGCAACTGACTGCGGCTGGACAAGTCTTTCTAGAACAAGCTCAGCAATTGTTAGATCACGCCGATCGCGCAGTTCATTTAGCAAGACGAGCCGCACGGGGAGAAATGGGCACTTTGAGATTGGGATTTACAACAACTGCAACTCAAACCGTTCTGCCTGCTTATTTGAGCAAATTTCGCGATCGCTACCCTCATGTAGAACTGACGATGCAAGAGCTTTCAACTGAAGCACAAGTTCAAGCACTGCATCAGCATCAAATTGATTTGGCATTCCTGCATCCTCCTATTGATGAACGCGGACTAACGCTCTATCAGATTTGGACAGAACCGTTTGTTGTAGTGTTACCGAAACATCACCGTCTAGTTCAACAGAACGCGATTGATCTGAGAGAGTTAGCTCAGGAGCAATTTATCCTACATACTCGGCAGGAAGGACCGACCCTCTATCGGCAGTTTTTAGAACTGTGCCAGCAGTTAGGATTTGAGCCAGCGATCGTCCAAGAAGCTGCGTCCCACACAACGCGCATTTGTTTAGCGGCAGCAGGGCAGGGAGTCACATTTATTCCAGAAAGTATACAAACCTTGGTGAGCGCAGAGGTCGTATGCAAACCTATAGAACCTTGCCCGATTCAGATGGAGTTTGCAGCCGCTTGGCGACGGAATGATCAGACTCCAGTGCTGGAAGCATTTTTAGCGATCGTTCGTAAAAGCAGTAAAAACCCCAGTAACCAAAACGCGATGTCCAAAATTAACCCTTGACAGAAACGTTTACCTAAAATAAGTTAGACACCATAAAGTTTGTCGCTCCATACAGCACACTCTTTGCACGAGTCCGCAAGATTTTGATAGAACCGCGCAAGAATCCGATATCGCGCCCCTGGTTGCTTTACCTATAGTAATGACATTCAACCCAGTGGAGTTACTCCTATG
This sequence comes from Pseudanabaenaceae cyanobacterium LEGE 13415, assembly GCA_015206935.1. GTDB lineage: Bacteria > Cyanobacteriota > Cyanobacteriia > Leptolyngbyales > Leptolyngbyaceae > Leptolyngbya. The sequence continues at coordinate 7,462 of JADEXW010000188.1, forward strand.
AAATCCTTCACCCGCTTTGGTCTTCTTTTGATCGTCGGAATCAGTGCTGCCACGTCATTATCTGTCTATGGTGTTCAAGCCAATCCATCTCGAAATTCTACCCAATCTCAACCTGCAACCCCGGTTAAGAGCGCATCTTCCACACTGAAGCCTGGAGTTAACCGAGTGACCTTTCAAAGTGAAGGAGAAACTCTTGTCGGCAATCTCTATCTCCCCACAACCTACAAAGCAGGTGACAAACTTCCTGCGGTGATTGTGACGGGCGCTTGGATGACCATCAAAGAACAAATGCCCGCGCTCTATGCTCAACGGTTAGCGCAACAAGGATTTGCAGCTCTCGCCTTTGACTTCCGTACTTTTGGCGAAAGTGGGGGGAAACTCCGCAATTTCGAGTCGCCGACTGCCAAGATTGAGGATATCAAAAACGCAATTTCGTATTTGCAAACGGTGGGTGCTGTCGATGGAAATCGCATTGCTGGATTGGGGATTTGTGCAAGTGCAGGCTACATGACATCCGTAGCAGCCGAAGACGATCGACTAAAAGCACTGATCACTGTTGCTCCCTGGTTGCACAATCCGCAAATCGTGAACACCGTCTATGGTGGAGAAGCAGCGGTCAAACAGCGCATTGCTCAAGGACGAGCCGCAGAAGCAGAGTTTCAGCAAACCGGACAAGTGAAGTCGGTTCCTGCTACGAGTCGAACCGATCGCAATTCTCCAATGTTTGGCGAGGTTGATTACTATCAAAATCCTCAACGAGGCGCAATTCCACAATGGAAGAATCAATTTGCTGTTGCTTCTTGGGCAGAATGGCTGACCTTCAATCCACTCCCAGAGGCGAAGAATATCAAAGTGCCTACGCTCTTTATTCATAGTGAGCAAGCGGCAATTCCTGATGGGGCGCGACAGTTCTTTGCAGCAATTCCGAGCCAAAACAAGCAGTTTGTGTGGTTAGAGAATCGATCGCAGTTTGATTTTTATGATCAGCCGCAGACCGTCTATCGTGCGATCGCGCTCACCGTGAGTATGCTCAAAACCTCACTCAAATAGCATCATGAACCTTTCTTGCTAGTTGAAAATTGGAGTGAACCGATGAATAGAAAGACGTGGTTGGATCGTCGATCGATTGTGAAAAGTGGATTGGCTTTATTAGGATTCGGCGCAACAATGGGTTGGACGAATTTGGGCAAAGCTGCTCAAGCAAAGACGAAACCAACGAATCAAGAGGCTGTAGAAGCTTACTTCAGGGCACTGGAAACGGGGCAATTTGAAGTGCTGCGAGAAATCTTTGCTCAAGATGCTCGACAAGTCATGCCTTATGCCTTTGGAGACTTTCCGAAAAGCTTTGATGGGCGAGAAGGAATCTACAAGCAGTACAGTTCTCTACCGAAACTGTTTAGTAAGATGTCCTTTCCGCGCACTATCTATCCTACTGAAAATCCTAATGTGCTGTTTGTCCAATTCCGGGGTGATATCGAGATCCGGGCGGGTGGGCGCTATCAAAATGACTATGTTG
>JADEXW010000815.1 GCA_015206935.1 Pseudanabaenaceae cyanobacterium LEGE 13415
TGTTTATTGTGGATTGATTGCCGATGGTCAGCACGTCGCACCTCTGATGATTGACATTCTGCTAAAAGCGAGTCAATACGATCGCGGTATCTTTCTGGTCAGCGATGCGCTTTCTCCGCTTGGATTGCCTGACGGTCGTTATCCTTGGGATTCGCGCGAGATAGAGGTAACGAATGGCACAGCAAAACTACTTAATGGAACTTTAGCAGGCACAACACGGTCTCTGTTTGCAGGGGTAGAAAATCTGGTGAAATGGCACAGTTGCGATCGGGGAACTGCGATCGCGCTTGCCACGACTGCACCTCGAACTGCGATCGATTTGCCACTTTATCTCAAACAACCTGCACACTTGCTGCGATGGCAGGACAATACCCCTCAGAGACTGAGAATTAGTTCGCGATCAAATTTTATGTGACAGATACAATTCTGTCTCTTGGCATTCCGAAAACTTGTCAGAATTCTCCTACACTGCGCGTATAGGACAGCAAGCCTAGGGCGAATTGCACCACCGCCCAACGTTCGTCAAAAACACTCAAAAAAACGGGGCACGGTTCAGGTGCCCCCAAGATACTCAGATTGACTTGTCAAAGCAAAAGTTCCCTCACAGCCTTGAACAAACCTGTATAAATACGGGTGACTGCTCAGGTATTCAGGGTTTTGCCTATCCGTAGAATAGCTGAGAAATCCGTATCGTAGTCATGGCTACATGAAAATTTCACAAGAACCTCATGATTCTACGCACATTATTCGTAATTCAAGAATAATTCTGACTACCAAGCCCAGCAAAATGCTCCGTATCGTTACGGGGCTTTTTTATTTTGTCGTGGGACGGGTACAAACAAGTAATACGATAAGTAAAAGCGATTTAACAGAATGATATGCAGGGAATTGACGATAAAACCGAAGTGCGCGAGTACTTTAATGCAACAGGCTTCGATCGCTGGCGACGAATTTATGGCGATGGTGAAGTCAACAAAGTCCAGCTTGATATCCGAACTGGGCATCAACAAACCGTGGATACCCTGATCGATTGGCTCAAGAGCGATGAAAATTTAGCCAATTTAACGATTTGCGATGCAGGTTGCGGGGTTGGGAGTCTGAGTATTCCCTTAGCTCAAGAGGGCGCGAAACTGTTCTCCAGTGATATCTCGGAGAAGATGGTGGGAGAAGCGAAAGAAAGAGCGATCGAGCTTGGGTTAACCGATAATCCGACTTTTGCCGTTCAAGACTTAGAAATGCTCAGTGGTAAATATCACACCGTCGTTTGTCTGGATGTGTTGATTCACTATCCTGCCGAACAAGCGATCGACATGATCAAGCATTTAGCGAGTTTGGCAGACGATCGCTTAATTTTGAGTTTTGCACCCAAGACTTTCTTACTGACGATTCTGAAGCGAATTGGTGAATTTTTCCCAGGTCCAAGTAAGACGACTCGCGCCTATCAACATCGAGAAGCCGATATCGTTAAAGTGCTTGAAAGCTGCGGATTCAAGATTCAACGGACTGCTATGACTAGCACAAAATTCTACTTCTCGCGGATGTTGGAAGCCGTCCGCTAGGCGTTCAACCAACTTGGTTGGATTTGATCGAAAATAGGAATGTGTTGCCGTTGGTCAAATGCCTTGAGTCAAGCCCCTTCTAACCGTCCCAATCCGCAAGACACCCACCTCAATCGAGCGCGGGCAAGTTTGCGGCAAGCCTTCACCAATTATTCTCAGTTTTTACGATCGACAAAAAATCCCTCGATCGAATCGGCGCTGAAGTCGGAACTGGAAACGATTTCGAGTAATTTGAAAAAGCTCGATCAGTACATTCTGAGAATTGCGGTGTTTGGCTTGGTGAGTCGCGGCAAGTCAGCGATTTTGAATGCACTGATTGGGGAGAAGGTGTTTGAAACAGGTCCACTCAACGGTGTGACACAGGCTCCAAGTGTAATGACCTGGACACCGAGCGGCGGATTTGTCTCAGAAAGTCGATCGATTATTCCTGAGTCTTCGAGCAAGATTCGGATCGAATTGATCGACACACCTGGACTGGATGAAATTGATGGGCAAGCGCGTGCAGACATGGCGAAAGAGGTTGCACGACAAGCGGATTTAATTCTATTTGTGATTTCTGGTGATATTACTCGCACCGAGTACAAAGCGCTTTGTGATTTGCGACAAGCTCAAAAGCCTTTGATTCTGG
>JADEXW010000816.1 GCA_015206935.1 Pseudanabaenaceae cyanobacterium LEGE 13415
ATTGTGGTGAGGCGATTTGGAACAAGTACGACAACAGGAGCGGAGCTGAAGCTGGAATTGGAGAAGATGATTGAACGATCGGAGTTAATAACTATTCCAACAAAGGACAGTCGTTTGATTAATAACCTCTGAAATCGTAGCTCAGAGGAATCTCTGCGGGATTTTGATAGATCACAGGCAACCAAGCTGCACTCGGAAAACGGTCTTCTAATCCCTGAAGTTTTTCTCGTGCTTCCCGAACCGATGAATAAAGTGTTGTTCCACGAGAAAACGCCAGCAGAAAATCTCTCAGAAAGGCTTGCGCAACTGGATCGGGTACAGGTTCTCGCATGACGATGATTTGAGGAAGATTCAGTTCTGCAAGCGAGGCAGCTAATCCCAGACCATCACACGAGTTGAAGATGGCGAGTTTTAAGCCTTGAGCGATCGCATTTCTGAGCGCATGACGCAATTCCGCGATCGTCAATTCCTCATCTGGGCTAATCTGAATTTTGCTGTGCATTGTGTCGGATGTAGAACTATGCCCTGCAAAATACAAAATGTTCCAGTGTTCCGACCAAAGCTGATCATTCAGTTGCTGGCGCGTTGGAGCATCAAGAAACCGAATCGTTGCGTCTGGGAGGAGTTGCTGTAATAATTGCTGGTCGGTTTGAAGATTGATTCCGGTACGATCGCCCAGGATTGCAAGAATTTTTAAGCTTGAAATCGAAGAGGACACTCCTGAAACTTGTTGATAGACAGAAGCACTCAGAGCAAGTTCAGCATGAGGATAGTGATCGAAAAAATCCCAAACCTGGAGCGGCAAGCGTTGTAGATCGCGATCGTCGGTTTGGAAAATCAATCGAATCAGTTCTGTGCGATCGAGGTGTTGAAACAATGGCTCTCGAATGGATTGGAACGCTGGATGATTCAACCAAGCATTGATTTGTCGCTGAAGTCGATTGGCAGCTTCGCAACAGTCTTGATGAAACGCTTGTCCACTAATATTGGTGATTTGGGCATCTGGAATATCTAAGCGAGTCACAGTTCCTAAGCTTCTTTCATAGCTCATTTTCCAATGTTGATACGCATCGATTAATTCAGGAGCGGGAGGAAGCTTACCGCGAGATTCTGCAAAGGGAGGAGTGTTCTCAGCACCCATTTGTAGAATCACCGAAAAGCCTGTTCTAAGGGTTCCATTAATGAGTTTGAGTACGACTAATTTGCCACGGCTGCGACTCAAGGAAAGTGGGAACTGACGATAAGCAGCTAATAGATTTTCTTTGGCGGTTAACTCTGCTCGATAGCATTCTTCTATGTTTTGAAGAGCGCGATCGTAGGTTTGTGTTAATTCTGAATAAATTACATCTTTATCAGCACCTTGCGAAACTTGCACCTCAACAACAATCAAATTGTCTGTTTTTCGATCAATCCGCTTCACGTTTAACGATTGATTAGGATACTTTGCTTGAACTGCTTTTAGGGTGGCTTCAAGTTGCTGAAAATCTAGATTATTGTGAAAAATTAGCTCGATCGTATTCGTCACAATCTGGAACAGTTGAGTAAAATCACCTGGCGCAAATTCTCCCGATCGTGGACACCGCTCCTGTTGGGGGTCACGCAAATACACATAACGGCAATCAATTCCATTGAGTTGAGTGTGCTGGTTAATGTTCCAGGCTTCGAGACAAGCACCTGTGAACGATGCAAACTGAAAATTAGTATTCAGTGCTTGAACTTGACTCAGATTTGCATTTTCTAAGTTCGCTGATTCAAAGGTTGCGTCACTCAGATGTGCAGCGGTGAAGTTAACATTGCTCAAGTCTGCACCTACAAGATTTGCTCCTTCAAGATTGCAACCGATATAGTGCTGATGGTTTCCTCGTCCAGTGATTAGCAATTGTCGTACTTTCGCATCTTTGAGGATCGTGTTACCCATTCGCGTCTTCTGTAGCTTTGCATTTCGCCATTGAGTTCGTTTTGCGATCGCACTTCTAAAATCACTTCCATTCAGGGTTGCTTCAGTAAAATCAGCCTCACTCAAATTTGCTCCTCGAAAGCTCGTTCCACCGACCGCACCTAGAACGATCGCAGCTTGCCGCAGGTTGATAAACGCTGAATCTTCGTCTCCTACTTTTCGCTTCAGATAGCAGGCAAATGCGACCATACTGACTGTGACACCGATCGAGACCGGATGAATCTCAGC
>JADEXW010000817.1 GCA_015206935.1 Pseudanabaenaceae cyanobacterium LEGE 13415
ACCTTACACAAATCGACCGCTAAAGGATTGAGATCCACCCCATAAATGCAATTTTGAATAATCGATCGTTGCGCCTCCCGTCGAGGTCTTTCCCCTGGTTCCGCTTCTCCCGTCCGCACCCGCGCTAATTCCAATCCCAATCGCCGCGCTGCTGCTAACAAGAAATGCCCTGACCCACAAGCCGGATCAATCACGGTCAAATCTAACAATGCCGCTTCTTGCTCTGCCTGCGTTTTCAGATTTGCTAACCGCTCCTCGATCACAGGTTCTAACGCAGACTTGATCAACTGCTGTACTAGCTCCCGTGGCGTATAGTACGATCCCGTTGTCTTACGTTCACTGCCTGAAACTAGCAAAAATTCATAGCGTCCATTGATCACGCGCACTTGTGGATGAAAATCAAGCAGTGACTCATACACCGAGCCGAATTCCTCCACATCGATCGCGGCATAGTTCACCCGTCGCTGTTGCCCTTTCTGCTCATACAGCGACAGATAGCGAATCGCACTGAGCAAATCATAGTTATCAAGTCCGCAATCGTCGATCGCGCTCAAGGTTCCCGTTCCAAACAAATCCCCATTCAGCGGCGATAGTCCGAGCATCTCTCCGCGCCAGTTCTCCACATCGCCCTCAAACAATCGAAACGTCACCCGTAGCCCCTGCCACAAGTCTTGAAATCCTTCCCGTCTCCAGGTCGGACGTTCCGCCAACAACCGAAGCCGCTCAACACTATAGTATTCCTGATAAACCCGTCGCTTCTCTGGTTCACTCTCCTCCAGCAGCAAATCCCTTGCTTCCGACACCATCAAAAACAGCAATCGATAGATCAACCGCAACAACTGGCGATAGTAATCTGTCGCTGTAATTCCTCCATTTGCAAAGCGCGATCGCAGTTCCTCACTGTTCTTGTGCTGAAGAAACCCATTCCCAAACTGAATCAATGCCTTCTCAACGCCATCCCGCAAGCGATCGCGCACCCGTCCACCTTGCTGAAGCGACTCCTGATGATAAAACTCCAGCAAACACTCGTCCGCATCTTCAACACCCTGTGGCAACCGCGATCGATGAAACAACCGATAAAACAAACTAAACTCCGCAAAATTCTCGCCATTGAGAATCTGCTCCAAATCAAACTCCACATACGTTAAGCGCGTCATCAGCGACGAATCCCGCAGCAATCGCCACCGCAATCCATTCGTCACGATCGCCCACAAATGCTCCGTCCGGTTCAAATACTCCTGCACCAACGCATGAGCCGACAAACGCGGATTCCCACTCGGCGGACGCTTCTCTAGATCAATCCGACACCCCACCACATGAATCGGCGGTTTATGCTCTCCGATCTCCGCTCGATGAGAAATCGCATAGGTTTGCCCATCAACGATCTCTGCATTGCGGACATACACCGGATCAAATCCCAAACTTCTGAGCAGCGGAACCACCCAATACTCACGAGTGATCGATGTCGCCGTTTCTTCCTCTGGTAATCGTGCCAACATTCGCCCAAATGCTGCCCAATATGCTTTCGCATCTCCCCACGCGATCGCAATCTCATCCGCTAACTTATCAGACTTACCAAACCCAAAATTCTCACTAGCTTGCCCCTTAACTTCTCCTGCCAACAATTCCGCAGTCAGATCAGGCGCAATCAAATTTCCCTCAATCTGCAAGCCCACCCAATTCACAGAAGCAACACCCATAGTTTTACTCGATAAGCAAGAATTTATACGCGAAAGGTGAACGTATAAATTTGTGAACCTCGTATTCTCCTCAAGGTTAATGATGCTTCAGGGTTAAGTTTATGAAGGTTGAGTAAATTACTGAAAAGCTTTCATGTACTTAGATTGCTCTAGTAGTAAAAATACATAGGAATGATTCTTCTCAGAATAAATGCGGAGAAAAATCCGCCAATGGTTGGATTGACGGATCTCGAAAAAACAAATTACAGCGGCAGCCACTCCAGTTAGGACACTTCGAGGAAGCCCCCCAGCCCTTACAGGTGTAGGTTTGTGTTGAAGTCATTACGATGAGTTCAAGAGCAACGCGAAAGTGGGCTGTGGAACTAAGGGTGGCAGCCGAATTGGAAGCTGCTGGCTTAACCAGATCGGCAGCACAATCAAACCGAGGGCAAAACAAGATAACTGCCGCAGTTGAGGATGTTTAGGCGTTGGACGATTGGGAC
>JADEXW010000818.1 GCA_015206935.1 Pseudanabaenaceae cyanobacterium LEGE 13415
GCTTCTTTGCGACCGACATCTTGCCGTCTTCTTCGACTGTCACCTTGTCTACCTTGCGAATTTCTTTGAGGATTGTATTTTGCCAGTTTGCAAGGTCACGATTTTGCTTGGTGAGGTTGAGTGCTTTGCGTTTCGAGCTATGCCACTTTTGAATTACTCCGTCAAGCGAAATTGGTGTGGTTCTCAAAGCGCGAAGTACAAGTGCTACTACTTCGCTGAGGATTTCGGTTTTTTCGACCGTCTCACCGTATTCCTTCTGAATCTTGATGGATTTCACCTTCTGTTCGAGTGACAGGTCTTCTAGCGCCTCTAGAGTGGCAACCGCGAAGTAAGCGAACGTTCCTTCGACGAATTTGATCGCAGCTTCAAGAAAAACATCTTCGAGTTCAGATTTCAGCGGTCGGATTCTTCCCATACTGCTGAACTTGGTCTTAAATTCGATGTATTCGATACCGATCACACCCTTTTGATAGATTGCTTGTAGTCCGGTTTTGTATCCTGCTTTCTGCCAGGAATGGACTTGATCGTAGCCAGGAAATTCATCAACGGTTTCGACATTATCGATTTCGAGAAAATTTCCCAATCCGAACCAACCGTCATCTTCGAGTGGATTGTGCGAATCAAGATTCTCAATTTCTTCAGGGGTGAGTTCAAGATATTCGATCATCAAGGTTTTCCAATACGGTAAAGCGTATTCGAGCAACCAAGCTGTTCGTTGGAACGCAGGAGCAGACGCGAGAAGTAGCTGTTTGGTTTTGTCAGTGTCCAGCAAGCCTTTGAGTTTGCATCCGGTAAAGCGCTCGATTTCAGGAAGATTTTCATCGTTCAGCGTTTTGATCAGGTTTTTGATTCGATCGTTTTGGGTGGGTGTGATCGTGAATTTCTGTTTCACCAATGCCCGTTTGTTTTTTGAAAAGCCTTCGATCACATCACCAAACCAAAGTGCTGCCATGAAAAGGTATTTGAAATTCTCACTTGGCTTACTCGTTTCAGCACTATTGAAGCGTGTTGTCATCGGATAGAAGAATCTTGGTGCTGCACCGTTTTGAGCGTAGTTGGTTAGCTGATTTGGGTTAGATCTAACGAAAAGCATATCGATGATATCCGGTGTCGTCAGCCAGTAAGCGACATTGGGTACAAGGTTGACGACTTCACTTACACCACCAGCTTTTGTGTAAGAACTTGAAGCACCGTCACGTCCTTCACGCAAAATATCTGATGTCAGTGTTGATCGATTGGGGTCATCTTCTGCCACTTCTTTTGCGAAAACGCCAGCTTCATCGATCACCCATGCTCGATCGACGGTGCGATAGACGTTCATTGCTTCGAGCAATCCAAACGGTCTGAGCGTGTTTTCGAGCTTTTCACTTAATACGATTGCGTCTCGTGTTCCCGCCCAAGTTCCTTTTTTTCCACCGAATTGAAATCGGTTTGCTGAGTCTTCGATTTGGTAAACTTCTTTTCCCCGAAATTTGGAATGAAACTTTTTGTAAGCCTCTAACGATACCCTAGCGTGGTAATCGAAGCAGCTAACAGGAGCGTATTTTGTCAGGGGTTTCAACTTACCGTTGTCGTCTGTCACAGTCATTAAAAAGGATTGAAATGATTCGGGAAGAATTTTGCCCAACATCGTGACGGTTGCAGCAAGATTTGTTGCGGGTTTTGCTGTGATATTTTTTCCTGAACCTTTACGACCAACGCATTTGGCGTAGACGTTAACGACAAATCCTTCGCAAGTCTGCTTATTCCAGACAGGTGCAGTTGTCACGCTTGCAGCGATCGTCATTTGTCCGGTTACTCCCCAGAAATTTTCACCGATCATTTCTTCGAGATAGGTTGCTGCGTAGTCTGGAAAGATTGCAGTTGATTCAACACAAGCTAGGCGCACGAATTCTTCTTCGCGTTGTTGGCGTTGGGCATTTTGATCGAAGTCTATCGCGGTTTCTTCATCCGCAGCACCACTGTCCAACAGTTCTGCGAGAAATTCCGCGCCAAGATCCGTCTTCGAGTCGGGTGTGCTGGGAGTGTTACCAGCGATCACAGTTTCGCGACGTTCACGCAGACGAGCTTCATCTTCCTCTGACCAGGTTGGATTTGTTGCGGCAAGATGTTCGATGAACTGTTGGAATTCTCGGTCGGTCGCCCATCGTAAAGCTTTGTTGTGCGTTTCTTGTGTGTGAT
>JADEXW010000819.1 GCA_015206935.1 Pseudanabaenaceae cyanobacterium LEGE 13415
GATCTGGGTTGTGAATCCGGGTCAGAACGAAGCGAACGATGACGTTGTGATTGGTACGATTAGAACGACTTTCACGTTCTAAGATTGGCTCAAAATCTCGCTCGCATTGAGTGAGGTTTGGGAACAATTCTTTGGTTTGTGCTTCAAACTTTTTAAGCAAACAGATTAATGTTTGCTCCAGTTTGGTAAGCCTCATATTAAACCCTGTCAAATTGGCAGGGTTTTTGTTTTGCCGTCTGTAAGAAGGTAGAGACCGAAACGGCACTCTGGATCGAAGTTTTAAGAGTGGGATAAATTTATGCTTTGAACGTAACGGTAGTTTTGGAGTCGCGTTATGGCGAAAGTGAATCCGATCGATGTTCAAAAATATCTAAAAGGCATTGATTACCCAGTTAACAAAGAGGACTTGATCAAACATGCAGAAAAGAATGGAGCAGATGAGACCTTGAAATCGCTGCTTCAAGACCTACCAGAAGAAGAATTTGCAAAGCCAACCGATGTAAACAAAGCGATCGGACAAGTTGAATAATTTCTAACCAGGCTGCATTCTCAAGATGCAGCTTTTTAAGTACAAAAATTAGATACAAAAACGGGTGTGAAAGACAGCCTCTCACACCCGAATCGTTCATTGAATTCTAATTAGCCAACTAAGTGCAACAAGTCACGAACTACGCTGTAACCTGCCAAATCCCAGAGGAGGTATGCGAGAAAACCAATCATTGCAAACCGTCCATTCCAAAGTTCAGCTTGGGGAGTCCAACCGAACAAGAATGCGTTGCGGTCTTTGCCATTATACGCGGTAGAAATCGGTAAATCGGTCGTGCTAGGAGGAGATTGCATATCTATAGTTCCAAACGCTTCATAATTTTTATAGTACCGCTCGTGCCGAAGCTTGCTGTCTATCTGTGGAAGCAAGCTATTTCTCCCTCCGTAGGTAGATATGAAATTAGATTTTTAATGAATGGTAATAAAGTAACCAAAGCTACCTAGAAATTGTTCGATTTGTTGCAATCTTACAGGGATATTTTACTTAGGAATTAGCGAACTAATTCAATTTTGATGTATATCGTAGTCAACACTACGATCGCTTTTTCTGAATGATTGTAAAGTGAAGACTATCATCGCAGATCAGGTATTGAAACGGAAAAATCCCGGCTACATCCTGAGATAGAGGCAATAGCAATTCTCGAACGCTACATTCATATAAGGTTAATTAATATCTTTGTAGCGAATTCTCTTTTGCCTAGCATCTATTAAGCTGGGATTTTCTATCTATCATCGTTTAGTAGCCAGGTTGTGGGGTATGGAATTATTAACTCGGACGATTCAGTTCCCAGAAACGTTAGATGACATGGCGATCACTCAATTCCATGAGCAAGCGGACGATGCCGTTCAGTCGGATGCGGCTGTGGTTCTTGTGGATTTTGAGAAGGTTGAGTTTATGAGTAGTCCTGCTTTAATGGCGCTTGTGATTGCATTTAAGCGATCGCGTGAAGCTGATAAGCCGATGCTCCTAAAGTCAATTAATGAGCAGATTAAAATGCTTCTTGAACTGACGGGAATGGACAAAGTGTTTGAAATAATGGAAAGTCCTGTTGAAGAAAGTGAACAAGTTCTAGTTAAACAATAAATAAGATACCGGATCAAGTTTGATCCGGTTTTTTGTTAGATAAATTCTCGAATGTATTGGTTCACTAATTCGGGTTGTTCTTGTTGCACCCAATGGCTACAGTTGGGAATATATCGAATCCGAAAATCTTTAACGTACTGCTCAGTTCCGTAGGTTAATTCTTTGCCTAATGCAGCGTCTTTCTCTCCCCAAATTATCAGGGTTGGAATATCTAAAACGCCCCAATTTTTTCCAACAATTCCAGACTCGAACGCATTGCGATAATAATTAATCGTTGAAGTTAAAGCGCCGCGTTTCGCCATCGCATCTTTGTACTTCTCGATGTCTTCTTTCGTAAACGCATCCTTATTTACTGCCATTCCAAGAAATGCAGATTCTAATACTTTGTAATCGTCAAGCTGGATTAGAAACTCAGGCAAACCGGGAATCTGAAAGAAGAGGACATACCAGCTTTTTAGTAATTGTTGAGGAGTGGTTAATCCTTGAGAGAATTTGGCGGGATGAGGAAAGTTTAGAATCACTAATTTGTCGAGCATATTGGGATAGGTG
>JADEXW010000189.1 GCA_015206935.1 Pseudanabaenaceae cyanobacterium LEGE 13415
GAACTGATGTTGTTTCAGTAATTCGATCATCTCGTATTCAGGTTTGGGAGATTCTCTGAGTGCAGTGGCTTTAAGCCAGGGAGAATCATAAACGATCGTCTGATCAATTTCGGGAATCAAAGGCGCGATCGCATTTCCTGCCGAGGAAGTAAGCAAGGTTAAACGTCGATCGGGCACTGAATCTTTCAGCGCTCGAAAAGCGGGAGTGGTCATCAACACATCCCCGATCGTGTCGAGTCGAATGCAGAGTATGTTTTTAGCTTGGTTCCAAGACATGGTTAAACACAGATTGAAGTTCTTCGAGAGTACAGCGAGCCGTTCCCGGTTTCTGTACCACGATCGCTGCTGCTGCTGCTGCGAGTTCTGCCGCGATCGTGGAATCATCAGTGATTGTTAATGCGATCGCAAATGCTGCTGTAAACGTATCACCCGCCCCGATCGTTCGTGAGGAACGAGCAGGATTTGCCCGAATTTGATATGGAGCGCGATCGCGTTGGAGTAAAATAACGCCTTCTCGATCGAGCGTTGCTGCAACGATTTTCGCTCCCGTTTTCTCTAGAATTTGTGCTGCATTGTATTTCACATAGTGAATTCTAGAAACGCTTGCATTTTCTATTATCTGATCAAGCAGATTCAATATTTGCTGGTAATTCGGTTTAACTGCGGTGACATTCAAAGATTGATACTGGACTAAATTCTTAGCATCAACAATGAGAGTTTTTGAATGATGTTGCTGGAGTTGCTCAATGGTACTGATAATGCGATCGGTTAAAATTCCGTAACCATAATCTGAAATGATCACCGCATCATAATCATTCCATTGTGTTTCTAATTCAATAATCAGCCTATCTTCTAGCTCTGTGTTTAGAGCCTCTGTTGTTCCGTGATCGAATCGGAGCAATAATCGATCGCCCTCCATTACCCGTTGTTTGGTTAGCGTTGTGCGATCGCTTGCCGTGATCATTCCCTGAATTCCCGGCATCACTTGTTGTAGCCGCATTCCTTCCCAATCTTCACCCACGACCGAAAGCAATGTAACCGCTGCACCCAAACTTTGCAGATTTATGGCAGTATTGGCGGCTCCTCCAGGCTGATCGATCCGCTGCGAAAGCGTCACCACTGGAACGGGAGTTTCTTGGCATAAGCGGGTTGCCTTGCCGTGGAGATAGCGATCGAGCATTGCTTCCCCGATTACTAAAATGCGCGATCGAGAGAACTGCTCCAGCACCGAAAGAAAATCACTCATTGAACCAACCGTGGCAACAAAACTATCAATAGAACCTTATTTAAGAAAAAGTAAACCTTCTTGGGATAGATTTGTTCTATTGCTTTGTGGTCTGCGTATGTCTCAGATTCCTTTTGACCAGCTCTCGAAACAGTATCTAGAGGAGTTTTTAGCTCCACTTGGAGAGGTCAAGCGGACTCTGGAAATTCCTGGGGAATCGAAATTTGTTGATATCTATTTCGCACCCGATCAAACGAGATCGATCAACGATTTAGGTATCTTAGGACGAATGATTCAAACCTCATGCTTACTCGAACCGTATCGCAACGCTCCACGTCGAGCAGAACTGCGATCGTGTTTGCTCAAATTGCTCTGGCTCCAAGAAGACGCTCGACGTAAAGCGAAATCCGAAAATCGTTCTCTTCCTGACGTGGAATTACCGCAACTCTGGATTTTAGCAGCGACAACGAATCAACCTGTGATTCAAGAAGTTGGAGGACAAATCGATTCAGAATGGCTTCCAGGAATTTACTTTCTACCGAAGCTGTTTAGAACAGCGATCGTTGCAATCAATCAACTTCCTGAGATTGAAGATACGCTTTGGTTGAGAATTTTAGGAAGAGGTAGAACACAAGAGAGAGCGATTCGAGAAGTGTTGGCGCTTCCTCGAAATCATCCCCGCCGAAACAACACTATACAGATTTTGGCAAACTGGAAAGTTAAAATCGAACTAGGCGAGATCGAAGGGTTTTCCCAGCAGGAGGAACTTATGGCGTTTTCACAAGCATTTCTAGAATGGGAGCAAGTCACCCGACAAGAGGGACGACAAGAGGGACGACAAGAAGGGCAGACTGCTCTAGTTTTACGACTTTTAACCCGGCGGTTTGGAGAGCTACCAGAAGAAGTACGATCGCAAATCAACACTTTATCGATCGAACAACTCGAAGCGATCGCAGATGCCTTACTCAATTTTTCCAATCTCCAAGACTTAGAAAATTGGCTTTCTAATCATTTTTGACATTGCTTAGAATCTATATACTCTTAGCCAAAAAGCGAATACTTCCAAAGATAACAGTTTAGGTATGATGGCTCATAGCTGGCGGTGAAAGATTGAAATAAATCTATTGATGCTATGGGATTTTAGCGACCTTCGTTTCACTGGAAACAGGTTTGCTAGCTGTGTCTTGCCATAAAAACACTGTTGGGGGAGAGTCGTGTTGGAAGCCTTTGTATTTGCCACTATTCTGATTGGGTTTTTCGGCATCATTCTTAAAAAGAATTTGATCATGAAGATCATTTCGATGGATGTGATGAGCAGCGGAGTGATTGCTTATTACGTAGTCGTGGCAGCGCGGGGAGGAATGTTAACCCCGATCGTTGGAGGGGAACCGAAAGGAGCGTATGCAGATCCAGTTCCGCAGGCAGTGATTTTAACCGCGATCGTGATTGGTCTCTCGATTCAAGCCTTGATGTTGGTGGGCGTGATGAAGCTGTCGCAGGACAATCCCACGCTAGAAGTAAGCGAAATCGAGAAAAGCAATACTCCTTAAACCCTAAATATGACAGAACTAACGCTGATTTGGATTGCCTTCCCGTTCGTGGTGGGCTTTATGATTTATTTGCTGCCGAAGCTCGATCGAGTTTTGGCGCTACTGGGTGCATTGTTTTCTGCGGCATATGCGATTCAACTTTTTGTCTCACGAACCCCGATTGATTTAAGATTGCTGGATCATTTTGGGGTGAGCTTAGTGCTTGATCCACTGGCAGGATATTTCATTATTACGAATGCGCTGGTGACGATCGCGGTTCTACTTTATTGTTGGGGCACGAGTAAGTCAACCTTCTTTTATGCTCAAACGCTGATCCTACATGGCAGTATTAATGCAGCATTAGCCTGCTCAGACTTTATTAGTTTGTATGTTGCGCTCGAAGTTTTGAGTATTGCATCGTTCTTGCTGATTGCTTATCCACGCAGCGATCGAGCAATTTGGGTCGGATTGCGATATCTCTTCATCAGTAACATTGCAATGCTGTTCTACCTAGTTGGAGCAGTATTGGTGTATCAGACCCATCATTCATTTGATTTTGATGGATTGCGGGGCGCACCTCCAGAAGCATTAGCATTGATATTTTTAGGACTCTTAGTTAAAGGTGGAATCTTTGCCTCTGGACTCTGGTTGCCGATGACACATTCGGAATCAGAATCTCCGGTTTCAGCATTAATGTCGGGTGTCGTTGTGAAAGCGGCTGTGTTGCCCTTGGTACGATGTGCGCTGTTTATTGAGGAAGTTGATCCGATCGTCAGAGTTTTCGGAGTTGGAACTGCGCTGCTGGGTGTGTTTTATGCCGTCTTTGAGAAAGATACAAAGCGAATTCTGGCATTCCACACGGTTTCACAGTTGGGATTTATCTTGGCAGCGCCAGAAGTCGGAGGATTCTATGCACTGACACATGGATTAGTGAAATCCTCGCTCTTTCTGATTACAGGGACATTGCCGACTCGGAATTTGAAGGAATTACAACAGCAACCGATGCCGCGATCGATTTGGATTGCCTTAGCGATCGCGAGTTTCTCGATCTCTGGATTTCCCTTGCTGTCAGGCTTCGGAGCAAAAGTACTCACCATGAAAAACCTTCTGCCGTGGCAAGTGATTGCGATGAACATTGCAGCATTCGGGACTGCAATTTCGTTTGCAAAGTTCATCTTTTTACCCCATGAGAAGATGCCTAATGCGGAACCCCTTCGGAAAGGATTTTGGGCAGCGATCGCGCTTTTACTCGGTGGTTTAGTGGTTGCAAATGTGGTGTACTACGAAGCTTACAGTTTAGAGAACATTGCCAAACCACTAATCACCATCTTCTTAGGCTGGATTGCTTACTTAGTGATTTTCAAACGATTGAATGTGAAGCTACCCCGGACTTTGGAATACTTCGAGCATTTGGTTGGAATGATGAGCTTAACGATGATTCTGTTGTTTTGGTTCTGGAGAGCATTTGCATGATCGGACACTTTATTCTCAGGATGACGATTTGGCTATTGTTAACAGCTAACTTTACTTGGTTGAATATCTTGATCGGAGTTGCGATCGCGCTGATTCTCCCGCGTCCGTCCACGCCTCCAGAACGATTAAGAAGTTTATTACGAGCGTTTGGAACAATCATCCTAGCCATTCCACAAGCGTACAAAGAAGCGATCGAACTGATTTTCAATCCGCATACCGAAGAAGAAATCGTGATGGAGCGAGTGCAAACGGGTCGATCGCGGGGACTGATTTTTCTCGATATTTTCTTGATCACGTTTACACCAAAAACAACTGTACTGAACTATCTCGATGAAGGTTGGTACGAAGTGCATCACGTCACACCGAGGAAGAAACCATGATTTTGATGTTGAACATTGTTTTGTTTGCCATGATCGCGGCAATGTTGATTCCAATCTATCAAGCTTGGAGAGATGAAGATATCTGGCAGACGATGTTGGCGCTGTCGAGTGTTTCAACCAAAGCAGCGGTCATGATTCTACTGGTTTCGGTGCTGCGTGATGACTGGATGATCGGAGTCGTTGGCGTAATTATTCTGACTGTAGGTAATGCCGGATTTATGTTGTTAGCACACATTCTTAAGCAATTAGGGGACGCATGATCGACTTATTAACATTCACCTGTATTGGAGTGGGGTTAGTCTTTTGGTTCTGGGGAACTCCTTCGCTGTTGGGAACGCGATCGGTCTTATTCAAGATTCATAATCTATCGGTCTCTGATACTTTAGGCTCGATCGCGATTATTTTCGGCTTATTGCTTCAACGTCCGAGAGAGTTACCGCTCTTGATTCTTGCGATTTTGTCGCTGGCACTGTGGAATACCATGCTGGGTTATGTTTTAGCGAACTGTTCGAGTCGGCAAATTGTTGCCAATCGTGAGATTGTTCGGAGGAGTGTCGATGGATAGCTACATCTATGTCATGACGGCATTAATTCCGATCGCAGCTTCGATGCTCGTGTTCCAAGTCAATCCCTATCATGCGCTGGTGATTCGAGGAATTCTAGGGGCGGTTTCGGCTCTAGTTTACACCGTTCTAGGTGCAGCCGATGTTGCACTAACGGAAGCCTTAGTGGGAACATTACTAGCAGTCTCTTTGTATGCAGTTGCAGTTCGATCGTCGTTAGTATTTCAGCTTGGTATTGTAAAAGACAGCGAATCTGATCCACAGTTCCAGGAAGTGGCTGAGAAATTCCGTAATATCTTCAAGCCGTGGCATTTACGAGTTGAACTGTTGCTGTATCCGGATCATGAAAGCTTGCAGCAAGCACTTCTGAACAAAGACATTCATGCAACTTGTATTCGATCGAGCGCGTATCATACGACGACTCGACTACACCGCCTGTATGAAATCCTGCAACCAGAACTAGGTGAAACGGATGTCAGCTATCTAAATCCAACTCAAGTGGAGGTGCATTCATGATCTGGATTTATATTGCAGCAGGAGTCGTATTCTTCTTCAAAATGGTGTTGCTCGTTGATCCAATGCCAGAGTTGCCGTATTCGATCGTAGATGCAGTTCTGAAAGATAGCGGTGTTCCAAATGTCGTCTCTGGAATCATTCTGCGGAATCGATTGTATGACACGATTTTTGAGGTGATTGTATTTACGATCGCAATTATGGGCGCAAGTTATCTCCTTGCAAATGAACGCCCACTCAGTAAAATTCGCCAGTTCACTGATGAGACTTCAATTCTATTAGCTCGATTAGGAGCGACGATCGCCGCATTGGTGGGAATCGAATTAGCGATTCGAGGACATCTCAGTCCGGGCGGTGGCTTTGCAGCGGGCGTTGCAGGTGGAACTGCGATCGGGCTTGTGGCAATGACTTCTTCACCGGAATGGATGCAAGGTGTATACCAGCGATGGAAAGCGGCAACTTGGGAAAAAGTGTCGGTGTTGGTGTTTATTGTTTTGTCGATCGTCACTTTGGCGGGGTATGAATTGCCACACGGACAGCTAGGAGAGCTATTCAGCGGCGGAATGTTGCCGATTTTGAATATCTTAGTTGCAATCAAAGTAGCGCTTGGATCTTGGGCTGTAATTCTCGTATTTATTCGATATCGGGGATTGCTTTAGATCAAGCAGCTACTTACCCAGAAAATGGAGCATCAAACGAACTGAAACGATTGCTAACAGAACCCAAATGATTAGAATGATTGCTGCTGCGATCCAATTCTTTGGCTTGTTGCTTTGTCCAGTCGATTGCGCTTGTACTCGGCACTCTGCCATCACGTTTGGTGGGATCATCTTGAGTGCAAGCGTAATCCCGATCGGGACAAGAATCAGATCATCAAGATAGCCAAGAATTGGGATTGGATCAGGAATTAAGTCGATCGGGCTAAACGCATAGCCAACGACACAGGCAGCAAAAATTCGAGCATACCAAGGCACACGAGGATCACGATACGCCAAATAGAGCGCGTACAACGACTAAAGTGAGCGGCGGCAGATCTGACTGAAACGAAGCGCGAAAACTCTGTACCGTCCGCTCCACTGCGTTGTTAGGTGTACTTCCTCAACCAAGAGCTTCAAGAACGACTTCCTGGATTTTCATAAGGTCCAAGAAATCTCTCTCCGTTAAAGTGAATCATATGATCGGGTTGGTCAGCTACCCAAACCTCTGTTTCCCAGGAAATTTCTGCAAGATATCGAGTCATTTCTTTACGGCTTGGGAAAGCAGTAACAAAGACTAAGCCCTTATGGCTTGACCGAAAAAGCTGCTTCAATTCATTGTGGCGTTTTAGATTGACCGGACCGTGACTAGTCACAGCTTCTATGAGTACAATCCAATCCTGTTGCTCGTAGTAAATCACAATGTCTGGCATTTTTCCATGAGGATCTAATTCAACCCCCATTTCTCGGAATTTCTGTGTTTCATTGATAATGAATTTATCTCCAGCATCACCAATGTAAAGAACTGAGCCTCCTGGCGTAAATCTAGGACAGAAACTCTCCAAAATGTCTTTTATCAATACGTTTTGTCCACCAGTTGACAACTGAATAGCTTGACCGCTCGGCAAATTTACAGGAATCATTGCCATGTTTCGGTTTCTATCCTGTAATAGATTTGTAACTGAAATCGCGTAATTTCGACGCGCTTCTTCCCATTGCTCAGAATCATAAGATTTCAGCAGTGACAATGCTTGTTGATGAAGCTGATAACACCATTTTGGGCTATTGATAGGTCGATCTGGTCGATCTGGATTTTCTATAACTAAACCCATTTGCACAAACTGGTGCATTGTTTGTCGTCGAACTGTTTCGCGTGTATTGGGCGCATATTGTTTTCCGTAATAATCACGAAACCAATCCATCATTTCTGTGATTCTGCGCCTTGGTGCTGTTGATTGACTCCAAGGAGTTTCAGGGCGAATATCTGCTAATGCTAGTAGGCAAAGTGCCGATCTCTCATTTTGTTGTTCCTTCGGAGCAGAAATATCCTTAAGGATTGCAAGTGCCTCCTCAATTCGTCTACTAGCCTGAACGGCGTTTGTTGCTTCACTCATAATCGCAAGTGTCTTATGTACAAGCGTATCAAGTTGTTTTTGGTCAAAACAGGAATCGCCTATTTGCCTACCCAATTGAATTAAGTCATCTTTACAAGGGTATTTAACTTGACGCAAATCTGTCGCATTGACTTGTGTATGTCCACTAAATTGTCGGAAAAAGGTATCAAATAAGGTTGAATTGAGGAATGCTGCTAAACCGCGTGAAAGATCGGGGTTCATGCTTTCGCCTTTGGCATGATAATAGTTCAGGTGATTTTCTATCCCTATTAATGGCGCATCCATAGGAGAACACACAGCAGCAACAATACGACGCTTCTCTTCTTTAGCAGAAAAACGCTTCGTCAAAACATACCAACCGGATTGAATTAGCCATTTGCTTGTTTCTTGGTTTTGTTCGATCGCGATTGACTTACGAGGATTTTGGGGTGGGAACAAAACCTTTCCTACTTTTATAGATTCTGGGTAAATCAATGGAACGTTTTGCTCATCTATGGAAGCTCTCAAAGCTGATCTAAGACGAAAATCAACAACTGGACCTGTTGACACTTCTAAACCAAGTTGCTCCAAAGTAGATGAGAATTGGGCCATTTGCACTCTCAAGGAGTCTTCAAGAGAATTTGTAACGATATGAATGAAACTCTCAGGGTCATTGATTTCAATAACTTCCTTGTAAGGAACGCGCCTCAACTCTGAAAACTCGTCTAACTCATTTTTAGAATTACTGGTAATTTCTATATAATCAGGTTTACTTTTAGTTTTAGTAGCATGAAAAATAATATTTTCCTGCAACACATCATCTTCTGAAAAAACTGCTGAACGACTTCCAAAAACATGAATTTTTTCAATACTCATATTTTCTAGAAAAGCTTTACGAAAAGGACGAAAATACCTACCATTACAGAAACTTCTAGGCGTAATCGCGACGACTTCCCCACCCTTAGCAAGCTGCAAGATTGTGAGCCAAACGAATGCACTATACAAATTAACAGTTTCGATTCCAAGCCTTGCAAGAATTCTCTTCTCAATGGACTGATTACTAATTTTCTTATAAGGCGGATTCAGAATTGTATGAGTGAAGTTCGTAGCAGGCGTGGTAAATAGTGGCAAATTTATTTCAGCGCCAACCTCTATGAAACTCTTTTCATGTAAACAATAATC
>JADEXW010000820.1 GCA_015206935.1 Pseudanabaenaceae cyanobacterium LEGE 13415
ACCGTCCCCATCTGGGATTCATCAATTTTTGAGAATCCTGAAAGACATTCAACCTTAGACAGATTACAGTCTAAAATCACAATATGGCTTTGGACTTGTTTTATTTTTCTCAGAAAATTGATGAAATCGGGAAGTCTTCTTTATTTTGTCAAATTCTAGACGAGATCATTTAGGATCAAGTTCAAAGATCACCGAACGGCATCGCTCGACTACAAATCCCGCTCCCGGATTCGATCGGTACGTTGACCAGATGTTTGGTAACTTCTCCACCCTATTTATGCTTCCGGAGTTCTAGAGGCTACACCATGATTGAAATGAAGGTTGCGGGCATTGCGTTAGACGCGCAGACTCGAAGCCCGATCGTATTGCTCAAGGATGCAACCGATCGACGAGCGCTTCCCATCTATATTGGTCCCGATCAAGCAAAAGCGATCGTTAGCGTTTTGGAAGGTCAAGTTCCTCCGCGCCCTCTGACCCACGATTTGATGGTGAATTTTCTCGAAGCATGGCAAATGATTGTCGAGAAAGTAATTATTCACTCCCTACAAGATAATACCTTCTATGCGGTTTTAATCGTGAAGCAAGGTGAAGCCCGTCGCGAAATTGATTCCCGTCCAAGTGATGCGATCGCGATTGCACTCCGCACGAATAGTCCGATCTGGGTGATGGAAGAAGTGGTTGCGGATGCGTCGATCCCCGTCGATCGGGATGCAGATGAAGCTGAACGCCGAGCTTTCCGAGAATTCTTATCCAATCTCAGCCCGGACGAATTGATTCAACGAGGACGCTTTAGCAGCGGGGAAGCGCAATAGTTCGCAATGCAATATCGTCGATTCGGTCAAACGAATCTTTCTTACTCGATTTTTTCGCTCGGTACGATGCGCTGTTTAGCATCTCCTCAAGTGATGCAACAAACCGTTGAACGAGCGATCGAGCTTGGAATTAATCATATTGAAACGGCACGCGGTTACGGAAAAAGTGAGGAATTTTTGGGAATGGCATTGCGATCGATGAATCGCGATCGATTTTTCCTCACAACGAAACTTCCACCGAGTTTAGATGCCGCAGAGACAGAGCAATTTATCGATGAATCGTTGGAACGGCTTCAGGTTGATTGGATCGATAGCCTTGCGATTCATGGATTGAATACTTGGGATCATCTGGATTGGGTTGAAAAGGGCAGCATTAAAGCGATCGAAAGCGCGATCTCAGATGGACGAGTTCGGCACGTTGGCTTTTCGACGCATGGATCGCTCGATCTGATTTTGGCAGCGATCAAAACCGACTTATTTGAATTCGTCAATTTGCATTATTCCTTCTTTTTTCAACGCAACGATTCTGCGATCGAACTCGCTCATCAGAAAGATATGGGCGTTTTTATTATTTCGCCTGCGGACAAAGCGGGAATGCTTCACACGCCGCCTCAGACTTTGATTGATTTGTGTGCGCCATTCTCGCCCTTAGAGTTCAATTATCGGTTTTTGTTAAACGATCCGAGAATTACAACGTTGAGTGTTGGAGCCGCGAAGCCTGAAGAATTGGAACTGCCGAATTTAGATCAAACATTGAGTGTTGAAGAATCGATCGACAAACTGAACACCAGAAAAGCGATCGATCCTAATCAATGCAGCCAATGTTACGCCTGCTTACCTTGTCCCGAATCGATTCATATTCCTGAAGTTCTTCGACTGCGAAATCTCACAACCGTTTACGATATGACCAGTTTTGGAGAATACCGCTATCGAATGTTCGAGAACGCGGGACACTGGTTTCCTGGCAATAAAGCGAATCGGTGTACGGATTGCGGTGATTGTTTACCGAGATGTCCAGAGAAATTGGACATTCCGAAACTATTACGAGAAACGCACGATCGATTAAACGGCAAACCTGGACGACGACTGTGGCAGGATTAGGGAAAGCACATTCTGGGATTAACAGGGATGAATTATGACAGCAGTGCAGAGTTTGAATGCAAGACAGAACTAAATTCGACAACAGATACATAGCCAGGAGCGACTGAATCTGAAGTGAGGGAGTTGATTCCCCTCTATCTTGATCCTACCGTATACACACAAGCTGTTTTCGCTTCGGTTGAATCGGCTAATGCCCCCTAAATCCCCCAAATTTGGGGGACTTTGAAGATGGGAAGCGCTCTGGAGTTCTAAAAATTTT